>NZ_BKZR01000021.1:0-53583 GCF_008974225.1 Weizmannia acidilactici
CTTCTGATGATGGACATTTTCCTCTTGGTGTATACAACACCAAGCACCATCTGTTATATATTATGAGTCAAGATCTTAAAAAATAACCATAATACGTAAAAAGAGAAGATAAAAATCTCCTCTTCATTCTGAATATAAACCTTTTTCCTCTTATCCTAACTAGGATAAGCTCTATCTGTACTTTTATTAAAACATAACCCGGGGAAAAGGTCAATAATTATTTGCTTTTTATTGATTTAATTGCATTGAGAATATCTTCATTTTTAGTAATTCCAAGCTCCTTCTTGATTTCACTTAACACCTGGTTCAAACTTTTTGCATATCTTTCTTTTTGTTCAAACTTCCTTTGTTCCCGAATTAAATGGTTATACGTACCTACAGATTTCATTATTGCCATATCCACTTTTTTAAGCTCAGAGTTCTTTAATTTATCTATACTATTCCCAATTAATCTTGCCTTATGAACAACTTTTATCTGTCCCAAATCTATTGTTCCTGTCACATTTGGATTTTGAGCTCTATTAATTGGTACAGCAATTGGAAGATCTATTGTAGCATTAGTAATAGGTGCTACAATCGTAGTAGGAGAATGATCATTACCTTTTTGATTTTGAATGATTACGACTGGTCTTTTTTTACTCTCTTCATTTCCTATATTTTCACCTAAATAACACCAATAGACTTCCCCTCTGTAAATCACTTTATTATTATGTAGATGTGCATTCGCTTGTATTCTAAATTTTCGAATTGTCCAATCTAACAATTTCATTGTTTTATCCGGATCGAACTGATTTAATCTATTTGCCATTCTTTCAATTAAAGATACCATTCTCTTTATGAGTGCCATACTTTCACCTCGTAATATCTAAACTATAAATCTACAAAAAAATAGATTACAATACAACCAATAAATGAATAAAGATTAAAGCGAGTTTTGATAATTTCAACCTAAATACTAAATCATAATTAATTCGGTTTGAATACATGGCATAAAGGAAGTTAATGAGTCTCAATCAGAAAGGCAGATTCTACTTTAAGTTAGAAGCCGCCTTCTGGTTGGTTGATTCAATTTCTAATTCACAAATCCTTTACAACTTCTTCATCCAGAATCACTTTTCTCTTCTCCCAATCCGGCATTAATGAATAAAGCATTTGGTAGAAGTTTTCACTGTGGTCATTGTACTTAAAATGAATGAGTTCATGGAGAACTACATAGTGGATACAGTATTTTGGTGCCTTTATGAGTTCAGAGTTCAAAAGAATTGTATTCTTATCGGTTAACGCAGAACCCCAACGAGCTTTCATCAACCTTACATCAATTTCTGGTTTCACCACTCCGTACTTTTGTACCATAGGATACATTTTTTCAAGTGATTGATCGAAAATCATTTGGGCTTTTTCTCGATACCATTCGTCCAGCAGCTTTGCCTTTCGGATAACATTATCAGTGTCTTTCACATACAAATAGATGAATCCACGAAAGTATTTCACCATTTCTTCTTCCGTTGCCTTCTGAACCCGTAAACGATATTGTTTTCCCAAATACTTAAATGTCTCTCCACTTACATATTCACGTTCACTTTGCTTTAAGGGCTGTACGTCCTTAAATTGCCCCACATTTTTGAGAATCCACGAGCCTTTTGATTTTACAAAATCAGAAATAAAGTCTAACGGTACTCTGTCATTTGCAGTAACCTCAATCGTCATATCTGGTTTGACATGGAGGTTTACATTTTTCACGTTTTTACGTTTCAGAACGAAATCAATGACTTTGTTTGCGTACTCGATCTGATGTTTTTCCATTCTAAAACCTACCTTAGTAACGTCTTAGAGCAACCGTTTTGATTTGCTCAATGATCTTATCAATCGTATCAAAGTCAATATCTATATTGTGCTTTTCTTTAAAATCAAAGAGAAGATCATCCAGTTCTTGTGCAATTCGATTATGAATCTCCAAATTATCATGCCAATCTACTTTTTGATGTTCCCTTATGATATTATCCATTTCGGATGCCAACTCACCTAACGTATTCGTGTCATAACTTGCAGCCGTTTCTTTCGTTTCACTCAAAATGTCCTTTGTAACGCCATAAAAGGCTTGTGCATTGCGATTTTCTTTAATCACGTTAGGATATTGTTCCGTTGTTTGACCGCTCTGATAATCCTTCATAATATCCTTCATACGGTTCAAATATTCAGCTTCGGAGATCCTTTTGTCTCGATATTCTTGAATGGCTTCTTGTATTCGTTCGGAAAACTTTTTGTAGTAGGAAGGATTTTCGTCCCATTTTGCATGAACACTCTTTGTTAAACGAGTCCGAATCGCATCGGCTTTCGCACGTTTGGAACCAAGTCGTTCTATCTCCTCTTCAAAAGCCTTTGTATTTAAAATATCAACTGGATTAGTAATACGAATGACTTCCTCTGCAGAAATGTAGTTATCCATCAACTTCTGCATTTTTGCCTCATATTCTTTATGGTCAATCGTATCCGAATACCTTAGCTTTACAGTTTTTCGCAAATCCTGGAAAAACTTGAAGTCTTTTTTGTATTTTTGCAGTTCTTCAGGTGGTAAGGCATTATAGATTTTTTCAGACTCTAAAGCAATTCCAAGGTTTCTTCCAAAATTGCTTAAAACGTTGTAGAAACCTTCTCTACGCTCTTCATCCTCCAACCATACCTCATACTCTTCTCTATCATTTTTGTTCTTAATCGGTGCAAATATTTGCAGTAAATCGGAATAGTATTGCCTTAACGAACCAATGATACTAATAACATCATAAATCGCACCTTTTAAATCTTCAGGATCAAAGTTTTCCAATCCAGCACCGGAATACATCTGCATTGCTTCATCCAGTTTGTCCAACAAGCCACGATAATCAATGATTAATCCATAGTCTTTTCCTTCATAAAGTCGATTGACACGGGCAATTGCTTGAAGGAGTGTGTGTTCTTTCATCGGTTTATCGACGTAAAGGACTGTGGCACGAGGAGCATCAAAGCCTGTTAGCAATTTATCAACAACTATTAACAGATCAAGCTCATCCCCGTTGACAAATTCATCTTTAATGGCATCTTCATATTTTTCAGGCGTTCCGTAGCGATTCATCATCCGTTTCCAGAAACGCTGAATTTTATCCTTTGATTCCTCGTCTACCACTTCATGGCCTTCCCGCTGGTCAGGGGGAGAGATGACAACGGCACAGTTCAAATCGCCCAACTCTTCGAAGGCCTCTAAATAGCGAATGGCTTCAATTTTACTGTTCGTCGCCAGCATTGCTTTAAACTGGCTGCCCTGTGTTTTGTAGTTTTCCATGAAATGCTTGTTAATGTCTTCCGCAATTAAATAAATCCGCTGTTCGGAGGAGGCCAGTTTCTCGTATTTGCTCCATCTCTCTTTGACTTCCTCTTTTTGCTTGTCGTTTAAATTCCGGGTAATCATTTCCAAACGGCGGTCAATCGCTTTCTGGTTCACCGTCTGTTCCACCATTTTTCCTTCATATAATAAAGGGACAATGGCTTTATCACGAACCCCGTCTGCAATGGTATATTTATGAATGAGCTTCCCAAACTTTATCATTGTACTTTTTTCTTTCTTCATTAATGGGGTTCCTGTAAAGCCTAAATAACACGCATTCGGAAAAACTTTTTTCATTTTAATATGAAGTTCACCGTATTGCGTTCGATGTGACTCGTCAACCAATACAAAGACATCCCTTGATTCGATTGGTTTTTGCTTAACTGATGCCGAATCGAACTTATGAACTAACGTTGTGACAATATCCGAGTTGTTGTCATTGATGAGATCGACTAAATGACCACCTGAAGTCGCTCGGCTCGCTTTTAACCTTGTATGGCTAAATGTTTTATGAATTTGTTTATCCAACTCTACCCGGTCTGTTACGACAACAACCTTTGGGTTGTATTCATGCAGCTCTGATAGGATATATCTAGCTAACATCACCATGGTGAGGGATTTACCGGAGCCTTGAGTATGCCAAATCACACCACTCTGGCGATTACCGTTTCCATCCCGCTCCTCAATAGTCTTAATGATTTCTTTAATGGCAAAGTATTGTTGGTAACGAGCTACTTTCTTTATATCTTTATCAAACAGTGTAAAGAATTGCGTAATTTCAAGCAGTCTCTCAGGATGAAACAAAGAGATGATGTTCTTATCCTGTGTGGTTGCAAGTCTGCCCTCTACCGTTTGATCCAACCAAGACTCAAGCCACTCCTCTTTTTCCTCCTGCCATACAGACCAAAACTTTTTCGGTGTATTACAAGTGGCATACATCGTTTCATTTTTGTTTGTTGCCATGACCAATTGAACGAACTTAAACAAATGCGGAACATAATCTTTTCCTTGATTACGAATCATTTGACTAATTCCTTGGCTCATGGAAATAGATGCTCTTTTACATTCAATGACAGCAAAAGGAATCCCATTGACAAACAGGACAATATCAGGTCGAACTGTTCCTCGCCCATCCATACGTTCAACTTCGAATTCTTCCACTACATGAAATACATTGTTGTCTATGTTTTTCCAGTCGATATACTGAATCGTAAACGACTTCTTTGAACCATCTGGTAAAAACTCTGTATAACTCCGTCCGTTCATCATTGTTTCATAAATGGCTTCATTTGTTTTCACTAATCCATTGGTTAACGACTCATCTAAATCCCGTATCGCCTGTTGAATATTGGTATCACTGAACTTACGAATCTCCCCTTTGTATTCAAAGGAGTTTAATTCTTTCAATTTATCCTCCAAAACTGTTCTCAACAAAACATCGTGGAGATTCGAACGCAATTGATTCGCTTTTTCTGGTGATACATATTGATACCCTAAATTGGTTAACACTTCGATTGCAGGAACTTGGCTTATATATCGTTCATCATAACTCTTTTCCCTTATCACATTTACACCTCCATTGTAAAAAATAGGAGAGGAGCAAAGGTATTACACCTTCACTCGAACTTTTCCAGTTAATAGTAATTGCATAAGGCCTTTCTTTTGTTGTTTTATTTGTATTAATTCATTCTGTAAGAGATCTATTTCTTTATCAAAAAGAGACAATAATTCCGCTACAGCTTTCTGTTCATCATAATCCATTGGTAATCTGCATTTTAAACTATAAACATCATTTGAGTTCAATGATGGTAAGGCTCCTACATTTGAGAATCTACTTAATTTCATGTTAAGTAACAAATAATAAACGTAGTTAAAATCAATATTTTCCTTTACAATTAAGGCCATCATATTGTTGTCAATACAAGAATCATATTTAAGTATTCTTTTTCTCTCCAATAAAAGTGCTGCTCCTACTTTTGCAAAAATAATTGAATTTTTTGGAATGATGGTTGCTTTTATTTCTGAGCGAATCTCTTCGTTAATATAATTATTCGCATTTAACATATACTTCTCATTTTCTTCATTATTCATATCAGATACTTTGAAAAACGGATACTTACCACTTATTACATTTTGATATTTTTCAGGAAAAGCACTTCCTCCTTTTAAAGTACCTAAATCTTTTATTCTTACTTCTTTCCATTTTCCTTCAAACCCCGGCAACCTCACTTCACCCGTCAACAACTTCTGCATTAACCCTTTTTTCTGCTGTTTTTTCTGCTCAATCAGCTTTTCTTTTAGCTCAATGGCTTTGTCCCAAGTGGAAAGGATGGAGGATATTTTTTGTTGTTCTTCAATGGGTGGCAAATATACTTTTACATTTTTTATTTTATTTTTGCTAATTCCATAAACCGAAATTCCAGTTGCAATAAGCATCATTTGTTTACGGATATTCCAGTCTAATAAGAAAAAACGTTTATAGCCGTTGTTTAATAAATTTGATTTATCCTTAGCAACAATTGTATGAAGCCCACTTATAAATGGAATGTTTTTTGGATTTATTACAACAACGGATTTACCAATTCCTTCATAATCTTCAGAAGCATCTGCAAAAACAATATCTCCATCATTTAGAAGAAACTTTCTATTAATATTATTTAAAGATTCATTGTATTTAGGAATTAGATCATAGCTCTTCTCAATGTCTATATAATTATCATCGGATTTATGAATATCTCCATAATGCAAGTAACATATACCTTCATTTGAAAGATTAGCTCTTGAAATTGATAACCCACCTTCAAAATCAAATAATTTATCAAATTTGTACTCTTTCCAATCAGATGGGTACAAATTTTTCAGATTTTCCTTCGCCACTTTTTCACCTACAATCCCAATTCTTTCAAATAATTTTCCATTTGTTCTTCAACTTCTTGAAGTTCCTTCTTAATGGTTACAATATTTTCTTTCACTGTTTCCATATCAACCGGTTCTTCTTCTTCAAAGGTATCGACGTAGCGAGGGATGTTTAAGTTATAATCATTTTCTTTGATTTCGTCGAGTGTTGCAACATAGGAATATTTGTCGATTGTCTCCCGTTTCTCATACGTTTCGACAATTTTTTGAATATCCTGCTCTCTTAATTTGTTTTGGTTTTTCCCTTTTTCATAGTTTCCTTCACCAGATGCGTCAATAAATAAGACATCTTTCCTTGTGCGGTCTTTTCGGAATACCATGATACATGCAGGGATACCAGTACCGTAGAATAAACCTTCTGGTAATCCAATGACAGCATCCAACAGATTCAACTCAATAATTTGTTTACGGATTTTTCCTTCACTCGATCCTCTGAAAAGAACACCATGAGGCAGGATCGTCGCCATTCTTCCGTTTTCCGCTAATGAATACAGCATATGTTGAACGAAAGCGTAGTCCCCTTTTGAGCTTGGTGGAACTCCCCATTCAAATCTTCTATATGGGTCAAGGCTTGCTTCCATTTTAAATTTTTTATCTGTGTTTCCTTCACCGGCAAATCCCATTGCCCATTTGTCTAATGAGAAAGGAGGATTGGCCACGATGACCTGGAATTTCATTAGTTTGCCGTCTTCCAGATGCAACGGGTTGGCGAGTGTGTCGCCCCATTCAATTTTCGCATCATCAATGCCGTGCAAGTACATGTTCATCAAAGCTAATGAGTGAGTGGCACCATTTCGCTCCTGTCCGTAAATGGCAACTTTCCTGCTCGGTACTTGTTTGGCCACTTTTATCAACAAAGAGCCTGAACCACAAGTTGGGTCATAGATACGGTCATTTTCTTGCGGCTTAACCAGTCGGGCAAGCAGTTCTGATACCTCGGCAGGCGTATAGAATTCCCCGCCTTTTTTCCCGGCATCTGAAGCGAAAAGGCCAATCATGTATTGATACGCATTTCCGACAATATCTTCATTGCCCAATTGCGATGGGCGAAGGGAAAGCTGTTGAAAATCCTCCAATAAGGAACGAAGCATGGCATTCCGTTCTTTTGCTTTGCCGAGAATAGCTTCACTGTTAAAGTCGATATTGCGGAAAACGCCACGCAGCTTGCCGGTGTTTTCATTTTCAATCCGCTCTAATGCTTTATTAATAATTTCGCCAATTTCAGGATCGTTCCTTTTACTATATAAATAATCAAATGTGGATTGTTCATCCAATACAAATCGTTCTCGTGACAATGCACGCTGAATCCGCTGCTCATTTCCATCATAACGTTTCGTATATTCTTCCAGATGTTCCTTGTAAGTGTCACTCAAGTACTTGATGAACAACATGGTCAGAATATAGTCCTTATATGTTGATGAATCAATTTTTCCTCTAAAAGTATCGGCAGCTTGCCATAGCACACTGTTAATTTTATCCTGTGTTATTTGTTCAGCCATTTTTTCTTTCCCCCTGCTTCAAAATTTGTTGGACAATCGTTTGAAAATACAACTCTTTTTCTTCCATCAATTTTTTGTAAAGCCTTTTTTCCTTTTGGTGGAGCTGATAAAGCTCGATCAGCGTTTTTTGCTTGGAAGTGGGCAAAAGTTCAAAAGGAAGATTTCTGATGACATGCTGATTGGTGCTGGGAATCCTGCTGCCAGCTTGCGAGCGTTCTAATTCCTTCTTTACATTTGATGTATTCAAATACCAGGCCAAGTATTGAGGCAAAACTTTTTCCTGATCCACCTTTATAATCGCAAAATAGGATGGAATCAGTAAACCGGTATGGTGCTTGTCTACATATACAGCCGTATACGGCTGGCTCAGCCGCATCAGGACATCGCCTTCTGCAGTAAAATAATGGTCATCCAGCTTATCATGACTAATAAACGCTTCAAACGAATCATTTTCGATGAATCCGTCTTCACTTATATTTTTGAGTGAGAGGAGACTGTATGTAGCTTTTGCTTCATATGGCATTTCCGCTTTCTTTCTGCTTAGAACAAGGCCGGTTTGTATTTGAGCAATATCACCAAGTTGCATGTTACACCTCCCATTCGAATGTTAAATCCATCATTTGACTTATTATTGTCAAATACAGTATATAACTTTTTGATTGGTAGAGTCAATCTTTATTTCGTGATGAAACGCACCCTATACATTGTACAAAATACAGTGAAGGTACAGTTATATCGAATAGATTTTTATCTATCATACATTAACTTCATAAAAAGAAAGGGGTTTTGTGAATTGGATAAAGACACATTCATTTCAATGCCACCAACAAAAAGAGTACAGGAAGTCAACAAAATGCTACAAAAGTATGATTTGAAGGAAATCAGCAAACTTCTTGGAATTCCTTCAAGCACTTTCAGTAAACTTATGAGGGAGGGAGATTACCTTTATCATCAAGCGGACAAGAAATACTATCCGTTTGTCCGCTCCGAAGCGGAACGAACGGCAAGTACCACTACCGAACACAGTGATGAAATAACTTTCATCAAGAACCATTTAGATACCTTGAAGAAAGTTGTTCATCATTTTGAAGAGGCGGGGAATTTACTGCTAGATAAACGCATCTACAGTAAAGATGCCGAGTTCGTCAACAAAAGCATTAGGATGAACAGTGCCATTTACGAGAATTTCAGCCAATTTTGCGAAGAATATTATCCTCATTTAAAAACTCAAGATGTAATAGCTCAAGCACTGATTGACGCAATGAACCGCTATAAGCCAGAAGGCAGACAGGAGCCATGAAACAGCTCTTGTCTTTTTTTGGACAATTTTTTGAAATGTGTTTATAGTGTTAGGAGCAACACATTTTAAACACCTTCAGTGTTTTATGTTCAAATATTTTTAGATTTTGAAAGGGTTTTTTAAACAATTGGGGTAATCGGTACGGTTTTTTGGAATGAGAATGGGATTTATTCCGATACTTTCGAGTTCATGAAGGTATTTCCGATAAGTAGGTAGGGACATGTGTTTCTTAGGGGTGTCAATGCTGCCTTTGGAGATCATAACGAAGAAATTGCGAAGACTTTCTTTTTTTCGTTTTGAAAATTGACTGTGACCAATTAGCTTCTCAGCTTCAGTGATTTTATAGTAATCACCTCGGTGAACGATGGGCAGAACGTGCTTTTCCATGTACGCTTTCCATAGTTGGTATGAAAAGTAGCTTCTTAATTTCTTTGGCCTGCCTTTTCCTTTATCATTTCTTTTCATACTATTGAGATGACCATTTTTCAATCTCAGTTCGTATCTGACCCGGCCAATTTCGTACGGTTGGATTTTCTCACCATTTGCAATCCGTTCTTCTTCTTTATCATAAATGAACAACTCCGTACTGTTACATTTATGATATTGCGATGTGTCATATTTAAAAGGATTTCCATTTTCATCCTTCCCCCATTTGATTTTTTGTTTGTAGGCATATTTAGCAGTGTATTTTTCAAGTAGATGAAATAACAGTTCCCGGTCTTTTGGATTTGGCATTTCCACATCCATTCTATAATCAATTCTTGTTAGCGTATGAGAATCGAAATAATCCGAATGTCCAAAGTGTCGGATAAGGAATTTTCGAATATCGGATTCTATCAAATCATAATCATCTTCTATAATCTCTCCTCTATTCAACAGTTTGACAGCATCCACCTTCAGATGTAGATGCCAATCCCCATCCGCACGACAGTTCATCCAAGTAATAGAATAGGCAGGAAATCTCTTTTTTACTTCACTGTTAAGTTGTCTAACCGCAGCTCCAAAGTAGTCATACTTGTTAATGTTTACACTGTACATGGAAAATAAATGTTGAACATCATAATAGGCTATGAGCAACATCATTTCAAATGTGTGAATCAAATTAAACCATCTCCTTTATTTTCGTTCACGGGAATAGTGAATCCCTTTGTTGTCAAGAGTTTTCAGAACTCTGTTTTTCCCGTCCCAAACTAATTTATATGACCTCCAACACATGGATAGGAACCAATGTGTCACGAAGTATTGCATGCTATGTAGTTGTAAAGAAAATATTCATCAAAGCCCGTAAAAAATCGTTCAACTGTATGACAACATGTTCATAAAAGTAAAGATTCTGCACTCTGTTAGTTCCAACACTTACCAAAGTCTGATTACAAGAAAAAACCGTAAAGACGAATTGCTTTACGGTTTCGTTTATTGGTTATCGAATTGTGTCAACTATTCTTCCATCCTCTTTCCTTTCCAATGACATACAGCCTTCACTATGTACACCAATGGATTTATCTTACACATGCAAATGATTACATTTCTTGGACTAGCCTTTCCCATTTCTCCATTTCCTTCTTACTTATAAACGTCCCTTTGTGAAAAAATTTTTTGACCCTCGAACCTAAGAATTTTGATTTTCAATTACGGGCTTGTGTAAGATTAAATCATAACCGAAGGTAAACACCCTCGAATCAAATTCCTTCGGTGTCTCCACATCATCCCCATATCATTTGATTCCAACAAAAAATAAAAACAGCAGGAGGAAAACAGAATGACCCCCGAAAGAATCTTCAACGATCAATCCCCGATTACCCTCGAAGACATTTACAAATCCATCTTGAATGAAAAAATTGACGCACTTATCAAGGAAATCTATGATAATAATAAGGTGAATTCCACTGACTCTTCAGACAAGAAAGGAGAGGAAGTGGCTTGAAAGCTGCAATTTACATTCGAGTATCAACAAACAAAGAAGAACAAAAACAATCTCTTGAAAACCAAAAGGAATTGTTTATGAATCTTTTATCCGAAAAGGGATGGGATTTATACGACATCTATTTGGATGTCCAATCTGGCACAAAAACGAAGAAGCGTCCTCAATTGAAACGCATGATTGAAGATGCGAAAATGAAAAAATTTGACATCATCCTAGCAAAAGAATTGTCACGGTTAGCAAGGAATGGACAACTATCTTATGAAATTAAAAATCTTGCAGAAAATCGTGGCATACACATTCTTACATTGGACGGTGCCATTGACACACTCTCTGGAAACACACAGATGTTTGGATTATACGCCTGGATGTACGAACAGGAATCACAACGGACAAGTGACCGTGTGAAGACCGCTCTGAAAGTAAGAGCAAAAGGTGGGAAATTTAAAGGTTCCATTCCACCTTATGGATATTATGTTGAAAATGGAGTATTGAAAATCAGAAATGATAACACACCAGATGTAGTACGCCAAATATTCAACTCTTACCTTTTGGGAAAGGGATTTGACAGTATTGCAAAAGAACTTTTAAAGGAAGGGATTCCTACTCCATCAGAGATTGCGGGAAAAAGGAATTCAAGTTCACTTTGGCATGGATCTACCATAAGGGGAATACTGGAAAATCCTCATTACATCGGTCATCTTGTTCAACAACGGGAAACTACCATAAATGTCACTTCCGAACGACGTAGAAAAAATAGCCCGGATGACTATGTTGTTATTGAGAACACGCATGAACCGATCATCTCAAAAGATGACTTTCTTGTTGTTCAACAACTAATTTCAGAAAGAAAACGTAAACGGCCATATGCAAAAAAACATCTTTTCACAAATATGTCCTTCTGTGCTGATTGTGGAAAGAGCATGCACTTTAAAAAAAATCGCAAAGGCTACGTATGTGGAACCTATAATAAGCATGGCCACACACAATGTTCTGACCACTATGTAAGGGAAAGTGAATTGATTGAAGTAATTTCAGATGATATAAAACAGATGTTTTCATCACTTTCCACTAAATCCTTTCAAAAGGATATTGAGAAGAAAATGGCAAAGTTCATTCAACGAGATCAAAAACGACTCGGTAACATTCTCAAAGAGATTGAACACTTAAAGAAAGATAAAACGGTTGCACTTCGTATGAAAATACGTGGCGAAATCCAAGACGAAGAATACAGATTGCTCATTGAGGATAATGGCAACCAGCTTGCAAAGTTAAATGAGGAAAAAGCAAAATTAGAACAGGGATTACTTCACCAAAAGCAAACCATTGATTTTACAAAGCTAATCAATCAAGTCGAGCAATTTGTGAAAAACCCTATTCTCGACGAAGAAATGCTTCACAAACTAATAGAGAGAATTGAAATAAAGGAAGATGGGAGTCCGAGAATCTTTTACCGATTCTCGGACCCTTATATATCTTCTATTTTTTCACGAGCAACACACAGCACTCGACGTGTGCCGTTTGTGGGAACATATCGACCGGCTGCATATACGCCACTTCATAAGCCTTGCTTAACATCTGCAAGTCTTTCGCCAATGTAGAAGGATTGCATGAAACATATATAAACTTCTTCGGCTTCACCTTTAAAATTGTACGTAAGAGGGCTTCATCGCAGCCTGAACGCGGCGGGTCGACAATGACAACGTCCGGGCGCCATCCTTCGTCCAGCCATTTCGGCAGGAGGACTTCCGCTTTGCCTGCGTAGTAATGGGCGTTCGGGATGTTGTGGGCGGCGGCGTTTTTCTTCGCGTCCTCGATGGCTTCTGGGATGATGTCCATACCGCGGATCTCCGATGCGCCGTCTGCCAGCCACAGTCCGATCGTGCCGACGCCGCAGTACGCATCGGCGATTTTTTCCTTGCCGGTCAGCGCGGCCGCTTTTTTCACTTCATTGTAAAGTTTCACCGTCAGGATCGGGTTGAGCTGGAAAAAGGCGCGTGCGGAGAGTTCGTACGTAAATTCTTCTAGCCGCTCTTCGATGATTTCTTTTCCGGACAAGTGGATCGTTTCGTCGCCGAAAATAATGGGAGTTTTTTTCGCGTTGATATTTTGCGCGACGGAAACGACTTCGGGCAGGCGTTTTTTGATCTCAGCCAGGATGGTGTCTTTGCGCGGCAGTTCCTTTTTGGCCGTAATCATCACAACTTGAGCCTGCCCGGTTTGGATGCCGACCCGCGTCACGATTGTGCGCACGATCCCTTTTCCGGTTTTTTCATTGTAAACCGGTATATGGAAATCGTTTAAAATTTGCGTGACCACCTGTGTGACTTTGTTCGTCAGCGGGTGCTGGACGATACATTCCGGGACGTTAATCAGGCGGTGGGAATTAAGACTGTAGAGCCCGGAGATGATTTTGCCGTGGCCTTCGCCGAGCTGGAACTGGCTTTTATTCCGGTACAGCCACGGATTGTCCATACCGATCGTCCCGCGGATGTCAAGCTCGTCTATCTTCAGGTTCGTATGGCGTTCGAGTGCCTGGATGACGATGTCGCGTTTTTCGACGAGCTGTTGTTTGTACGTAAGATGCTGGAGCTGGCAGCCGCCGCACTGTTCGTAAACCGGGCACGGGGGTTTCACGCGGTGCGGTGAGCGTTTGCGCACTTTTTTCACGACTGCTTCCACATATTTCGGGTGTACGCGTTTTGCTTCGGCAACAACTTCTTCGCCCGGCAGCGCGCCCGGCACGAAAACGACCGTTTTTTTAAAATAGCCGACCCCTTCCCCGTTGATGCCGAGCCGCTTGATTATCAGAGGAAATTGTTGTTTCACTTTGATTGCTGCTTGTTTCTGCATAAAATCCGTCCTTTTATTCAATGCTGCGCCATAAGTAAAGGGAGGCATAACTTAAGTAAGGCTCCCAGTCTTTTGCGTAAGCGTCCATTTCTTCGTGGGTTGGTTTTTTCTCGAGCTGGAAAAGTTTTTTCAGTGCGTTTTGGATGCCGATGTCCGCTTTCGGGAACAAGTTCAGGCGGCCGAGCCCGAACATAAGGAAATTTTGCACCGTCCACGGCCCAATGCCGCGGATTTTCGTGAGGTTTTTTAAAATCTCCCCGTCCGGTTTTGTTTCAAATTTCGCCAAGTCCAGTTCGCCGGAATCGACAAGTTTTGACAGGCCGATCACGTACTCGGCTTTCCGTTCACTGAACTGCAGTGCGCGCAAATCCGCGACGCTTAACGCGGCAGTTTTTTCGGGCGGAGGATAAAACCAGACGCCATCTTTCTGGAACCCGAATGTGTAGACGAACCGTTCCGTCAGGGTATGGGCAAATTTCATATTCAGTTGCTGGTGGATGATGCATTTCACCAGGCAGGCGTACGGTGAATAATCGAGCACAAATGGCGTGCCGCGGTGTTCTTCAAAAAGCGGTTCGAGAGCGGTTCCGGTGAAATGGCTGATAATGCCGGCGATGTCCGTATCCCATTGGAACAGATGAAAAATCCGCTTTGCAACGGTTTCGGCCGTGTCCGGATTTTCTCCTTGTATGAGAAACGCCGGCTCCTCCGTTGTCCCGATTGCGTTAATGGATGCTGTTTCAGGTACTTCACCGTAGATTGGAATTTTTACCGTCCGTTTGAGCGGATCCACGGCCTGCAGTGGATCGAGGCTCAAACGTTCGAGAGCCCGGTCAAAATTGTACGGGCCATTGATCGTAACTGTTTTCTCCCACATGGCTTCCTCTCGATTCGTTTTTTGTCATTATAACATAGGCAGACTGGAAAATTGAAAATCAAAAGATACCCTTCCTCTAATTTGAGCGGAGGTGCTGATTTCAAGCCGTATTCCGCTGATATAAATAAGGTTTGTGCCTGATTTCCGCAGCTAAGAATGAAAAATCCCCCCGCACTTTCCATGCGTAATGACGACATACAAGCGTCTTTTTACTGCACGCACAAATTTTTAAACCGTACCGCCGATTTTCAGCTATTTCCCGCTGATTTTACATTCAAACCGTTGACTTTCTGACACCCGGCTTTATAGAAAAAGGGCCAGATATCCTGGTCCCTTTATTTCTTCACCTTCTCGATTTTCATAAAGTCGTCCATGCTTTTGAACTTGTATCCCTGTTTTTTCAGATCTTTGATCACGCGTTCGAGCACTTCCGCATTGTCTTTGGACACAGTGTGCAGTAAAATGATTGCCCCCGGATGGATTTGCGACATGATGCTGTCGTAGGCGTACCGGGCGCCATGCTGGCGGTTTACATCCCAGTCCTGGTAAGCAAGCGACCAGAGGACATGGGTGTACCCCTCTTCATTGGCAAGCTGCATGGTCCGTTCGCTCAGGATGCCACGCGGCGGGCGCAAATACTTCATTTCTTTCTGGCCGGTGATGCGCGCGGTTTCTTCTTTGACTTTTGCCAGTTCCTCACGCACTTGCGCATCTGAAATTTGCGTCATATCTGGGTGCCCCCAGGAGTGGTTGCCGATAATATGGCCTTCCGCCACCATCCGCTTCACAAGATCCGGCTGTGATTTCAAATAGTGGCCGGTGACAAAAAAGATCGCCGGGACTTTTTCCTTTTTCAATACATCTAAAATTTTTGGAGTATACCCGTTTTCGTACCCGTTGTCAAATGTCAGGTACAAATATTTGTCTTTCGGGTTGCCTTTATAAACTCCGCCATATTTTTGCAAAACTGCGTTATAGGCGGCACCGGCATCCGCCTGCTGTCCGTTTTTACCTTTATTGAAACCCCAGTGGATCGGGGTGTTGGCAATGGCAAAAGTCTCAACGTGGGGGAATACCGAAAAAAACAGAAAAACCGCAAAGGCAGTAACAAATCCTTTTTTCATGGCAAACAAACTCCTTTGTGTGGTTTTCCTTATTTTTTTCATTTCCGTTGGCGGCAATGCTGGCAGTATATGCAGGCGTTGTTAATTTTTGCTGGCAGAAATTCGGGCAAGAAGAGAACCCTGTGTACGAAAAAATTTCACACGCATATAAAAAACCGGCTTACAAGGAAGGAGCCGGTTTACGTTTTTTGAATTGCTCGATTTTCACTTCGATCTCATCAATCATTTGGAGAAGCCGGTCGATATCTTCAAGACCGGTGGCTTCTGGATCCAGTGAATCCAAAACTTCCAAAAACATATTTAGGCGTTCCTTTAAATACACAAGTTGCTGGTCTTTGTCGTAAACAGCCTTTCCCAAAAAAATCCTCCTCACGGCATTGCTTTTCTAACCTATAGTATACTCTATTCCGCGCATAGAAAAAAGCTGCCCGGAAGACAGCTTTGTCCCATTATTTTGGCTGTTCTGTGACGGCAAAGCCAAACGATACATAATCCTGAATCGGGATCCAGGCGCCGATGCCGTGGGAGGTGACGTTTTTCACCATGATTTCCCGTTTCGTGCCTTTTAACACGAGGTACACTTCACCGTACGTGACTTTCCCCTTTTCGTTGACGGCCGGAGCATAAGCGTACAAATAACCGAGCCGTTTCGGCGGGATGTTGTATTCGTGGTCTTTTTTCGTGCCGGCGCCTATGATTGTATCAAAGGCAAGCGGCAGATTTGAGTTTTCCATTGCTTTCAGCAGCATCATTTTTTTGACATCATCCGATTTCGGAAGCTTCGCGGTCAGGCCGCCGCGTACCACTTTTTGCGATTCTTGGACGTAGTGTATTTTATAGTTGGCATTGCCGCCGCGGTTATCAAAATAATTTGTATTGATTTTTTGATACTGCCAATTCGGCGAAGTTTCATTGGATTCATAATTCAGCGGCCATTCCCCTAAATAAATTCTCGCGCGCAGGCCGAGCGACAAAAACGAGTGGTTCACGCTCGTTTCATTCAGCATCCGGATCAAATTCGGATTTTCAATTTTTACATTGGAAGTTTTCAATAGTTTTTCGGTAAAATCGCTCGGCTGCAAATAAGGCAGGTCCTGTGACGGATTCGGATAAGTATTTTCTTTCGTGATATTCAGAACTGACTGGGGAATTTTTACCTGCTTGTTTACCGGCTTCGCTTCTCCGGCCGGGGCAGCTGCAAGCGCGATAAGCAGAAAAATCAGGATCGTCCGCATCAATTTCATCGATGTTTGCTCCTTTCACAAGATGTTCACGAACGTACCGTTATTTTTTCCTGCACGGGCTAAAATATCCGCCTACAGCAAATAAAAGCCGATTCCCATAATAATGTATGCGGCAAGCATTGTGGCGCCTTCAAACCAGTTTGTTTCGCCGTCGTTCGCCAAAATGATCGTGAGCATGACGGCTGCAATCATGGAAACAAGTTCCGGCACCGAAAACACAAGCGGCATCGCTTTTTCGAAAAAGAGTGATGCAAGCACAAGCACCGGCACAACAAACATGGAAACTTGGAGTGTTGAACCGAATGCAATTTCAACGGCAATATCCATTTTGTTTTTGTAAGCCATTAAAATGGCCGAAGCATGTTCGGCAGCATTTCCGACAATGGCGACGATGATAATCCCAATAAACATTTCGCTCCATCCGAAACTTTCCGCGACAGACTCGAAAGTATGTACGAGATTTTCCGACACATATGCAACTGCGATTGTTGCGAGGGCCAGCACGATGATGGATTTTCCCCTCGACCATTCCGGTTCTTCATGTTCTTCTTGCTGCTGGACTTCCCTGTCCTGGTAAATCCCGCGGTGTGTGACCAGTTTAAAAAACAGCGCAAATAAGTAAAGCACAATTAAAATAATGGAAATACCGACACTGAGGCTGACCGTGTCCCTGTCCGATAAATTCATGGAAAAAATTTCAGGGATGACAAACGCAATAAAAATCGCAAAAATCAACAGACCCGAATTGTGCCTAGCATCATACACATTAAATTTCTGCCTTTTATACTTAATGCCTCCGACCAAAAACGACATCCCGGCAACGAGCAGCAAATTCCCCAGGACAGAACCCGTCAGAGAAGCAAGCACGACCTGGTGTAGCCCGGCTTGAAGGGAAAACAGCGAAATGATCAATTCAACTGCATTTCCGAATGTCGCATTCAATAAACCGCCGATCCGCGGCCCCGAAATGATGGCAAGGCTCTCAGTCGCCCGCCCCATGAAGCTTGCAAGGGCAATAATGGTCAGGCAGTAAATGGCAAACATAAGAACACTTGGCCAGTGCAAAAGCGCCCCGGTAACAGAAACGGGGACCCCGATATATACCATAATCGCAAATACTTTATTCATGATCATCCTCCTTTGGTCGACCGCTTTCTTTAAAATTTTACAAAAGAACAGTTGGCTTGCCAAATATTTCTGATATGATTATGCTAAAAGAAAAGCGGAAGGCGCTTGCTTATCTGTGTATGCGCTTCAGGGCCCCAAATTGAAATGAAGGAAACACGGTGAGCCTCAAAGGCAAACCGATGTTGACTTATTGCATGGAAGAGGCGTAGAAATACGCTAGGCGCTAAAGCTGGACAGTTAGTAGTGTACAATACTTCTTGAGGTATACATATGAATCGTTACGAACGCATGCGTTTTTGGATTTTAGTTTTGATGACTTCAGTTTCCGGATTCACACAAGGCATGTTGCTGCCGCTTATCTCTATTATTTTTGAAAAAGATGGAATTGATTCGTCGTTGAATGGGCTGAATGCGACCGGTCTGTACATTGGCGTATTATTTGCATCGCCGCTTATGGAGGCGCCGCTCCGGAAGTTCGGGTACAAGCCTATGATTTTAACCGGCGGCCTGGCCGTGATCGCCTCGCTTCTCTTATTTTCCGCCTGGAAGTCTTTATGGTTTTGGTTTGTTTTACGCCTGTTGATCGGGATCGGTGACCATATGCTTAATTTTTCAACCCAGACATGGATCACTTCTTTTTCACGGAAAGGCCGGCTTGGGCGCAATATCGCTTTATACGGGCTTTTCTTCAGCCTTGGTTTTGCAGCCGGCCCGGCGATGACAAGGCTTGTCGAAATCAGTGAAAAGCTTCCGTTTATTTTGACATCCATGATCAGCCTTTGCTTCTGGCTGGCCGTTTTCCTGTTAAAAAACGAACATCCCGAATCTGATTTGGAAAATGTATCGTTTCTCAGCACGTTCCAGCGTTTCGGAAAAGTTTGGAAATACGCCTGGGTCGCCCTGCTTCCGCCCCTCGGGTACGGGTTCATGGAATCGTCGCTCAACAGCAGTTTCCCGATTTATGCGTTGAGAAACGGGATCGATGTCGATGCAGTGTCGCTCATTATCCCGGCCTTTGCAATCGGCTCCATTATTTTCCAGCTCCCGCTCGGCATGTTGAGCGACCGGTTCGGGAGGCGAAAAACGTTGATCACGGTCCTATTGATCGGGTGCGCCTGCTTTGCTGCCGCTGCGCTCAGCAAATCTTCCGCGGTTGCTTTATTTGCCTGCTTTTTCATTGCCGGCATGGCCGTCGGGTCCACTTTTTCGCTCGGTATCAGCTTTATGTCCGACTTGCTGCCACGAACGCTGCTCCCGGCCGGAAATATTATGTGTGGGATTTTGTACAGCTTCGGAAGCATGGCCGGCCCTTACCTTTGCGGCTTGGTCATTGATTATATCAAAGGGCCTGCGTTCTTCCTGCTGATCAGCTTTTTACTTCTTTTTTTGGCGTCTGCCATTTTCAGTTTCAAAAAAAGCAAAGCTTCCGCTTCACAGCATTCATAAAGGCTGCATTGAACGCATGGCCAAAGCATTCATAAAGGCTGCACGCCCATCAAACCGCGTGCAGCCTTCTGCCCGATTAATGGTAGCCGTTTTGCCCGTTTGCAGAGCCGGATGTTTTTCCTTTCGGCTTTTGTTTGCTGTTTTGCTTTTTTTTACTCATAATGTTCACTCCCTCAACTGGATTGCTGCGGAACATTCTTAATATGCGCAGCACGCGGGATAGGCATTTTAGCAATTTTTGTGTTTGTTGTTTAAAATCGCATTCAGTTCCCCGCCAAATATGAGGATAATGCCGCTGATGTAAAACCAAAGCATCATGATGATCATGCCGCCGAGGCTTCCGTATGTGGCATTGTAATTTCCAAAATGGTTGACATAAAACGATAGGGCAAGGGACGCTGCAATCCACCCGACTGTTGCAAAAATGGCGCCCGGCACGACTGTTAAGCAGCCGAATTTTTCATTTGGCGCAAAAAAGTACAGCACGCTGAAAATGAGGAAAAGCAGCACAGGTGTCAAGATCCATCTTAAAACGGTCAAAACATTTTTTAAATGGTCCGGGATCCCAAAATAGGAAAATACATAATGTATAAGTTGCTCCCCAAATACAGGAATCAAAATGACCACGACAAAAACGATGATCATGCCCAATGTCAGCATCACGGACATGAGGAACTGCATGACAGGCGGCCGTGACTCTTTTACTTTGTAGGCGCGGTTTAACGCTTTGATGATCGAATTCATGCCGTTTGAAGCGGACCAAAGCGTGGCGATCATCCCGAATGACAGCAGCCCCCCATGCCGGTTCGTCAAGATTTCTTTTAATGTGGCATTGATCAGGTCAAACGACTCACGCGGCGCGAAATGTTTAACCATATTGAGTACATCATCAGTTTTGATCGGCAAATACGGAAGCATCGTGAACAAAAAGATCAGCAATGGAAATAATGATAAAAGAAAAAAGTAGGATAACTGCGCAGCCATCCCTGTAATGTCATTCCGTTTCGAGTTTTCCATCAAAGTTGCAATGGTTGAGCGCTTTTGCTCCGCTTGAACCGCAATTTTATCCATTCTCATCACCCTCTTTGCGTCCGGTTTACCATTTATATTTCCCTGTCCCGCCGCTATGAAACGTTTTTTATCCGTAGCGGATCGGGTGGCATTCCGGTATAATGGGGGATATGAACAATACGCGAAAAGAGTGATACTGTGGATCTTTCCGAAAAATCGGCGCGCAATATGGCATTCATGGTGCAGGAAATTACATTCAAATTAAAAATGGGCAATGTCGCGGCATTGCAGGCATCCCAATTCAGCCTGGACCGTTACGACGACTTGCTTGATCTTTATAAAATGGATGAAGAAAAATACGTCAGTCCGAATGAAATGCAGGCAATCGTGGAAGAACTCGGGAGTTTGAAAAAGCATAATTTGATGAAAGGGCTCGCCCAAATGCTTTGGACAGCCCTTTTTTTGGCAAAAAATTTCAAATGCCATGGATTAAATATTTCATCTAAAATGGGCTCTTTTCACATTTTTAAAGACCGGTTTCGCTTGTGTTTACAGCCAAAATGGGTTTTAGCGCCTTTTTAATGGCCTCTTTGCTATAATTTTTTACCCGAATCGGGCCTTAGCAACTCTCTAAAGACCTTTCCAACCTAACTTTTACCTCGATTTGGGCCTTAGCGTCTCTAAGAACATTTTTGACAAAAATTTTTACTTTGAAATGTCTTTTAGCGTTTTTATTAAATCATCCGGCTTAGATATTCCCCAAATTGTCCCTTAAAACAGCTTTAGAAACAGCCTCTTTCATCATCCTGGTCGGTGAGGATGACCACACCGTTTTTCGTGACTGCCACAGTATGTTCATACTGGGCGGACAGCGAACCGTCCATCGTGCGTGCAGTCCAGCCGTTGTTATCCATCTTTGTTTCGTAGGTTCCGATATTTACCATCGGTTCGATCGTAAAGACCATGCCTTCTTTAATGCGTGGGCCTTTATGCGGCAGGCCGTAGTGCGGGACTTCCGGCTTTTCGTGGATTTTCGGCCCGATGCCGTGGCCGATAAAGTTGCGGACGACCGAAAACCCTTGCGCTTCCACATACGTTTGGATAGCATGGCCGATATCGCCGATCCGATTTCCAGCTTTAACCTGTTCAATACCTTTAAAAAGCGCCTCTTTTGTGACATCAAGCAGCTTTTGCGCTTGTTCGCTGATTTTTCCGACCGGATAACTCCATGCTGAATCTGCAAGGGCCCCGTTCAGGTTTACGACCATGTCAATTGTGACAATATCCCCTTCTTTGAGCGGTGTTTTCCGCGGAAAACCGTGGCAAATTTCATCGTTGATGCTGGCGCATGTCGCGTATTTGTAACCCTGGTAACCCTTTTGTTCCGGGGTTGCCCCGTGTTCCCTTAAATACCGGTCCACGAATTCTTCAATTTCCCATGTCGTAATGCCAGGTTTAATCATTTTTGCGATTTGCTTATGCGTATCGGCGAGAAGTTCGCCTGCTTTTTTCATCATGTCGATTTCCCTTTGTGATTTCAAAGTAATCATTTTCCGACTTCCTTTCGTTGTTGCACCATTATTCTATGTAAAAACGCAGTTCTGTTTCCTCACTTCTTATTATCATATCGTTAATCGGCGGAGTTCGCAAAGTAAAAAAACCTGCTGTCATTTCACAGGCAGCAGGTTTTTGTATCGTAAATTTTATGCATTTAAAATTTTTAAAGATTCACGGTTGAATGCAGGAATATCGTCTGGCGTGCGGCTTGTGACCAATTGGTTCCCGCATACGACAACTTCTTCGTCACGGAATTTTGCACCTGCATATTCCATGTCCACCCGGATCGATTTATAGCCTGTGGCCGCCCTGCCTTCGAGTGCTTTTGCGGTAATCAAAAGCTGCGGGCCGTGGCAAATGGCAAACACCGGCTTTTTCCTATCCATAAATTGTTTTACAAAATTGACAAAGCGGTCATCGGCACGGAGCTGATCCGGAGAAAAGCCGCCCGGAATGAGCAATGCATCAAAATCATCCACGCTGACTTCATCGATGCCTTTGTCAATATGAATTTCGGTACCATGTTTCCCTTTTACCGTTTTTCCGGCTTCCTTTTCAATATTGACAACTTCATGGCCAGCTTCTTTATAAGCTTTTACAGGTTCGGTGTATTCCGAATCTTCCACTTCATTTGTGACAAGTACAGCAACTTTTTTGGCCATTGTACACATCTCCTTTTCTAATCGTGGGATGATTTTATTTTACCCCATGTGTATTTCTTCAAACAAATGATATGCATCTGTATGCCAAATAATGGAAATTCAGCATATAAAGATGATGATTTTATGAGTAAGGATTTACGATTCAGGGGAATTACAGAAAAAACCCGGGCGCTATCATCAACCCAAGGTTCATTGGCCGATTCCACCCGACTGTTTTTTCGGCAGGACCAGCACTTCCACCCGCCGGTTTTTTGCCCGGCCGGCAGCTGTTTTATTGGATGCGATCGGGTGATATTCCCCGTATCCTTTGGCGGAAAAATATTTTGGATTTAATTTTTTGTTCTCTAAAATGATTTTTAAGAAATTTGTTGCGCGCATCACGCTTAAATCCCAATTCGATTTATAGACAGAATTATGGATCGGCTCGTTATCCGTATGCCCGCTGATGATGATGCTTCTCGGGGGATCCATGACAAGCAGATTGGAAAGCTGCTTCGCGGTTTTCACATCTTCCTTCCGCACCGTAGCTTTCCCAGAATCAAACAGCACATTGTCCCGTATCGTAATCAGCAGCCCTTCACTCGTTAAAGAAGTTTCAAATTTTCCTTTCAAGTGGTTTTCCATTATATATGTATTGATTTTTTGTTGGGTCTGTTTCAATTGGGTATCTTTGTTGGCTTTGGTGCTGTTCATTGTGGCACTTCCGTTTTTCTGTTGGTCGTTTTTCTTTTGCTGGAGAAATTTTTCCGTATCAGATGTGCCATTTTCATCACCAGACGTCTGCTTCGTATAATCAAAGAAGCTCGTCCCGCCAACGAACACGCCGTTAAAGACTTTAGAGAATTTCTGAAATTTCTCGGCATCAATCGAGCTCATTGCAAACAGTACGATAAACAAGGCCAGAAGCAAGGTCAACAAATCGGAATAAGGCAGCAGCCAGGAATCACTTATGCGCTCTTCTTCATGTTCTTTCTTCCGCTGTTTACTCATTTGTCGCCACTCTGCCTTCTGTCTCTTCTTCCACCAGCTTTTTCCGTTTTTCATTCGGCAAATAAGAAGCCAGTTTTTGTTCGATGACGCGCGGGGATTCGCCCGCCAGGATGGATAGGATCCCTTCCAGCATGATTTCCTTTATTCTTACTTCTTTTTTGGATTTTCGCCTTAATTTATTGGAGAACGGGTGCCATAATACATACCCTGTAAAAATTCCCAATAATGTTGCAACGAAGGCGGCGGAAATGGCATGGCCGAGCACTTCGGTATCTGATATGTTCCCGAGCGAAGCAATCAGCCCCAATACCGCCCCTAAAACACCGAGAGTCGGCGCATAGGTTCCCGCCTGAGAAAAGATGGCGGCCCCCATCTGGTGTCTTTCTTCCATCGCTTCAATTTCTTCGCTCAGCACATCACGGATATATTCGACACTCTGTCCATCGATCGCAAGGCTCAACCCGTTCCGCAAAAAAGGATCATCGATTTCGTCCACCTTTGCTTCAAGCGCAAGCAAACCTTCTCTGCGGGCGATCTGTGCCCAGTCGGAAAACAACTCGATAATTTCTTCTGTGCTCATCAGCTTTTGTTCCGTAAAAATAATTTTAAAAAGCATTGGGATTTTTTTCAGTTCACTCATCGGGAAGGCAATAATGACGGTTGCAGCGGTTCCCGCCAAAATAATTAAAATTGCGGCTGGATTAATCAAGACGCTCGGGCTCACGCCTTTTAGAACCATGCCGGCACCAATCGCAACAACGCCCAAAATAATGCCGAAAATAGATGATTTGTCCATATTTTTCACCTGATTATTATGATGTCTTCATTCATTATATCGGATGAAAATTGGCACTGTGTAGTAAAAAAGCGGGAAATATGTTCATTTTTTGGGCATACGGTTAATCAAACAGTTTCTTTTCGATTTTTTCGCGGTAGTTTTTAAAGATAGCGGAATTTGTTTTGATCCGTTTTTTGGAAAGCAGCCGGTTATACGTCAGTAGTTTCTCGCTCAACTTCTTTTCGAGGCCTTCCTTTTCCAGTTCATTTTCCGATTGCTTGATTAAATCTTCTATTATCATCAATTCTTTTTTTAAATTTGCTTCCTCAGGGGAAAAGCCGGCGTTTTGCAAAATATGGTAAGCCATTCGAAGTTCTTCAGGCACGCCTGACAGCGGGTCTTTCGGAAGCGGCTTCCCAAATCCCGGTAAATTTTCAAATTTTTCTTCTTCATAAGCTTTTCGGATCTTTTCTTCAGTGATTCTCGTGAAATCCATAGAGGCTCCCTTTTCGCTTTTTCCTTTATTATAACGCATCTTCTTACATATTTTCCCGTATGTTTTAGGGACGCTATGGTCATGAAAGGAGGAACCAGTATGGGACGAGGAAAGCTGTTCAGCTATAAAAGAAAAGGCCATCCGGGCAATTTTCCGAAAGACCAGATGACGGATGAAAAATAGCATAAAGGCAGCAACTATGATGAGGAACAAATGATTCCGCACGAAGCGTTTAAAAACAGCATGCACCATCATTAAGCTAAAAGGGCGCCGTCAGCTGACGCGCCCTTTTTAGGAGACGGTAGGAACCGGCTCAAGCTGCATGGCCGGGCCGAAAAATTCATAGCGGATGCTTTCTTGCGGAACGCCCAGTTCAGTTAAAATGCGGACGGCATTTTTCAAGAAAGGAACCGGGCCGCAAACATCGTTTTGTAAAAATATTAAATAGTAATATTTAAAATATATCTTTAAGATAGTGTTTTCTTTTCATTAAAGTAATTATCCAAAATACATCTTTAAAAGATTTGTCACAATCTCCTTTTTCTGCAGTTTTTTTCGAAAACAAGTATATGGGGGATACAAATGCGTTTAACGAATTACTCAGATTACGCGTTGCGTGAACTGATTTCCCTGGCTTCGATGGGAGACGGCAAATTGGCCAGTATTAAAGAAATTGCGGATGATTACGGTATTTCAAAAAATCACTTAATGAAAATTACTTATGAATTAAGCAAAATCAGGGGCATTAAAACGGTACGCGGGCGCGGGGGCGGGATTTGCCTTGCTAAACCACCCCGCAAGATCAATATCGGGAAATCATCCGCTGCACGGAAGACGACTTTAAATTGGTGGAATGCATGGAAGGCGGGGCATGTATCATTACCCCTGTCTGCGGATTGAAGCATGTTTTGCATGAAGCGCTTGCTGCATTTCTCTTTGTTTTGGATCAATATACGCTTGAAGATCTTGTCAAAAATTGGTTATCTTACCGGCAGCTTTTAACAAACTAACACTTGGAGGGGGTTTATTCACTTGCCCGGTGTTCCGCTTGTTCAAGATACTTTTTCAGCACAACCGCATGATTGTGCTCCCCATCTTCTGCTGCGTACAGCAAGGTAACGTTTCCCGCTTGCCCCCACTCGATCAGCCGGTCCAGTTCCGTCCGGTCCTCCAGGTTGTCCAGTTCCTCCGTGTATTTGGCTCCAAATTCGGCAAACTTTTCCGGATCGTGGTTGAACCATTTCCGCAGTGCGGGCGTCGGTGCCACGGTTTTCATCCAATCATCCAGCATGGCTTTTTCTTTCGAAACCCCACGCGGCCAAATCCTGTCAACAAGCACCCGTTTGCCGTCATCTCCCGGTTTTTCGTAAATTCGTTTTAATTCGTACATTCGAACAGCTTCCTTTCATGGTATTTTAGTCATTTCGCCCGCTTCTTCCGTTCCAAACTGGCAGGGTTGCGTTCCATTTTCGCATAGGTCCATTCCAAAAAACAGTCCTCTAACTTTTCATTTAATCGTTGTTTTTCAAAATTTTTCTGTGTATGATAGTTTTGACGTCTATTCTGACAAATGAGGACATTTTTATGAAAATACGCGATTGGGACCAAAATTTAAAAGTCCGTCTTTTCGGGGAATCATTAATGAATCTCACCTTTTGGATGTTCTTCCCCTTTTTGACCATTTACTTCACCGAGGAATTCGGTACGGGGCTTGCAGGCACCCTTTTAATTGTTTCGCAAGTTTTTTCCGCCATTGCCAACCTGCTCGGCGGTTATTATGCCGACCGCTTCGGCAGAAAAAAAATGATGGTGCTCTCTTCGTTCGGACAGGGCATCGCCTTTTTGTTTTTTGGGTTTGCCAACTCGCCATGGTTCGACTCTGCTCTTGTGGCTTTTATTTGTTTTTCCGTCTCCGGCGTATTCGGTTCGCTTTATTATCCGGCGAGCCAGGCAATGATTGCCGATGTTGTCGATGAAAAAAACCGTAGCCATGTATTTGCCGTTTTTTACACATCCGTCAATATCTCAGTCGTCGTCGGGCCGGTGATCGGCGGGATTTTCTTTGCGCATTACCGTTTCGAACTGCTAGTTTTCGCAGCCCTTTCATGCCTAGTGCTCGGCATCCTGCTCGTAAGATACACACGCGAAACAGCACCGCTTTTTGCAAACGGTCATCCCAAAAAAGAGAAAAAATGGTACAGTTCCCTTGTGGAGCAGGCCCAAAGCTACCAGGTCATCATCAAGGATAAAATTTTTATGCTGTTTATCTTTGCCGGCATTCTCGTCGCCCAGACGTATATGCAGCTTGATCTCATCTTGCCGGTCTATACGAAAAAAGCCTTCGATGAAGCCGATTTTTTCAACCCGATCCATTTTACCGGAGAGCAACTGTTCGGTTTTATTTTATCCGAAAACGGCCTGATTGTCGCCCTTTTCTCCGTAGCGGCTACGAAATGGATGGCGAGATACAGGGAACGGGACGTGTTTGTGCTGTCTTCGCTGCTTTATGCCGTTTCCATTTATTTATTCGGCGTCTGGATATCAAGCTTTGGATTTATCTTCTCGATGCTCCTGTTTTCACTCGGCGAACTGGTTGTAACGGGTATCCAGCAAAACTTTGTCTCCAAGCTCTCGCCTCCTGACATGCGTGCCCAATATTTTGCAGCTGCAAGCCTGCGGTACACACTCGGCAGAACAATTGCACCGATATCGATCCCCTTGGCCGGCATGATCGGCTACAAAGGAACGTTTGCCGTCCTGGCTGTTTTAGCTGTTGCGAGTGCTGGCATGTATATCGTGATGTTCCGGCAATATGAAAAAAGACGTCTGTCCGGTACATGAAACCGGGCAGACTTTTTTTCATGAACAGCGGCATTTTGATCCATACTACTTTTGAAAAGTTTGTGCCCTTTGCTTCGGTAGTAAAAATCATCAACACACCTTTGTAAAGAAAGAAGTGGTGAAAGATGCTTACACAACAACAACTGGACCATTTCCGAACGATTTTAAAGTCGCAACTTGACGGCTTTCAAAAAGAATTGGACCAAAATAACCATTATCAATTAGAATCCGCGCACCCTTATGATTCCGTCGGAGAACTTTCGAGTTACGACAACCATCCTGGCGATACCGGAACTGAACTGTATGAACGGGAAAAAGATATTGCTCTGAATAACCACGCCGAATATGAAGAGGAAAAAATCAGGGCAGCTCTTAAAGCAATGGAAGACGGCACATACGGAAAATGCAAAAAATGTGGCAGGGACATCCCGATCGAGCGGCTGGAGGCACTCCCGTCAACGCTGTACTGCAAAGAGCACAGCCCGGATTCTACGATCCCGGGGCACCGGTCCGTTGAAGAAGATGTGCTCAATCCGCCGTGGGGAAAATTCAATTTCGACGATTCAAAAGATGAGTCGGTTGTCTTTGATGCGGAAGATTCCTGGCAGGCTGTTGCGAAATGGGGCACTTCTGAATCACCTTCCGATTTTGAAACCCCACCGGACAGCTATAACGAAATGTACACGGAATCGGACGATCATGACGGCTATGTGGAAGACTTTGAAAATTTCTCAGGTAACGACATTTCCGGCAAACATGTAAAAATTTATCCAAATGAAGAATATAAAGAATACGAAGAAGAACTGGACGGAGTGGACATGATGACACCATTCGAGGATCTGCCGCGGAATGAAAAAAATCCATATGTGGAAGAAAATGAAAAAAATCGGAAATAAAATGAAAAAATCAGGTTTATTTGCTGAACCTGATTTTTCTTTGAAAAAATTCCGGATGGAAGCCTTTTTTCTTTACGTTTTTGTTCGTATATTACAGCCGATTTTGTTATAATTTTTTATATGATAAAAGGAAAAGTTAAACCGCCGCCACGAGCGGCATCAACATAATGGAGTGAGATTTTTGGGAAACAGACAAAAAAAATATATGCGTGAAACCCGCACAGTGAAAACAAGCTATGTTTTTCCGCCGGATACAAACCACCTTGGCACGCTATTCGGGGGAAAATTAATGGCTTATATTGATGATACAGCATCGATTGCGGCCGCCAAACTGGCCAGATGCACCGTTGTAACGGCTTCGACCGACTCTGTCGATTTTATTGCCCCGATCCGCGTCGGGAATGTCGTCACAGTTGAAGCGATAGTGACCTGGACTGGCCGCACCTCAATGGAAGTTTTTGTAAAGGTTAGTGCGGAAGACTTAAAAACAGAAGAAACATCGATTGCCGCCATTTCTTTTCTAACCTTTGTGGCGCTTGATGAGAACGGGAAACCGACACCGGTGCCCGAAGTCGTTCCGGAAACAGATGAGGAGCGCTGGTTAAATGAAACGGCAAAACAGCGTGCCGAACAAAGATTGCTGCGAAAAAAACAAAGTGAGGAAATGGCGCGCTATTTTTCAAACGCCATGTTATAAGATTGAAGAACCTGTTCTGCAGAAAAAATTCCTTTTTGTCACAAAAGGAATTTTTCCTTTCTCCTCCATTGTGAAAAATTTTACAAAAAGATTAATTTTGTATGGTAGCTGCAGCCTTTTTACAGATTTTTAAGGAATTGCCGCGACATGTTTTTGTAATGTGATGGATTGGAAGAAAGTGCTACCGACGGCACGGACAAAAAAAGCTATACTGAATGGGAATGACTATGGTACCATACTATGCTTTAAAAGATCATGAAGGTTAGGTGACATAATACATGTTTTCAGGGAACGAAATTGGAATCGATTTAGGAACTGCGAATGTTTTGGTGTATTCTAAAAAAGAAGGCGTGATTTTGGACGAGCCATCCGTTGTGGCAATAGATAACCAAACAAAACAAGTGCTCGCCTTCGGGCATGAGGCAAAAGCCATGATCGGCAAAACGCCGGAAAAAATTACGGTTGTCCGCCCGCTAAAAGGCGGCGTAATTGCCGATTTTGACATGACGACAGAAATGTTGAAACAAATTATGAAAAAAATCAATAAACAAAGCGGCATCTCCATCCGCAAGCCGAATGTCATTGTATGTGCCCCATCCGGCGCAACATCGGTTGAGCGCCGTGCCATTGAAGATGTGGTAAAAAACAGCGGGGCCAAAGCTGTCCATTTAATTGAAGAACCGGTTGCCGCCGCAATCGGCGCCGATCTGCCTGTAGATGAACCGATCGCGAATGTTGTTGTCGATATTGGCGGCGGCACGACAGAAGTCGCCATCATTTCTTTCGGCGGCGTTGTCACGTATAATACGATCCGGATCGGCGGCGATAAAATGGATGATGATATTATGCAGCATGTTAGAAAAACGTACAACCTTTTAATCGGCGAACGGACCGCGGAACAAATCAAAATGGAAATCGGCCATGCTTTAGTCGACCATCGGGAACAGACAATTGAAGTCCGCGGACGGGATCTTGTGACAGGCCTGCCGAAAACCGTGATATTAAGCTCTTATGAAATCCAAGAGTCATTGCGCGACTCACTTCTGCAAATTTTGGAAACGATTCGCGCAACGTTGGAAGACTGCCCGGCTGAATTGAGCGGAGATATCGTAGACCGCGGTATTGTGTTAACCGGGGGCGGCGCCCTTTTGCAAGGCATGCAGGAATGGCTGAGCAACGAAATTTTCGTGCCTGTGCACCTGGCGCCAAATCCGCTGCAATCCGTCGTTGTCGGCGCAGGCCGCTCCCTCCAGTTCATCAACAAAATGACTGCAGACGCAGCGAAATAAGGTTTTGCAGGTCCGGGAGTTTTCCGGAGTCAAAAACTTGCTGACCATCACCAAGAAATAAGCTGGCTGAAGATTCGAAAGGGGCGCGGCTGCAGAATTGACTGCCTTTGCCACAGTTTCAGTGCAGCGATTTTGGAAAACACATTGGGGACAGGATTAGCACAGTACGCAGGATTTTCCCCTAGGATGATAAAACGGCTGGAATCGGGTAATGCGCGGTTCCAGCCGTTTTTTTGTGTTTGATTTTCTATCGGTGGTGAACAATAGAATATACTATAGAAAAAGCAGGTGTTTTGATGACAAACGAACAAATTGCCGACACGTTCGAATATTTTGGGCTCGGGCAGCTGTATCAGCATTTGCGTACACCCATTGAACTTTCCGGAATTTTGGACTCCTTCTCTCGCCAAGATTTGGAAGCTTTTTTGGAAGTGTATGATTTTTCTTCCTACCGTCAACTCTTATTTGATGAATTCCGTTACTTTTTTCTGACCTACCAGAAGGGGTTTATCCGGTAAAGTCAAAAATGGAAAGGCACTTGCCGTACCCTATTTTACTTCCTGTTCCATCAAAACCGGTTCCGGCTGCGGGACTTGTGCCTGCTGTTTTCCGGATAAACTTTCGAGCATTTCGCGGATATCGATGCCGCTCGATGCTTTCAACGTTTCCTGGAGTGTTGCCATCAGGTCGGTGGCATAACCGGTGATTTTGTTCGCACCCCCATTTGTGCCGCTGCCCGTATCGACAACTGTAATGGAGCCGATATTGGAAAGCGGGCCCGCCACTTGTTTCGCGTATTCAGGCAGCACCTTCAAAATCATGTCAAGTACAGCAGCCTGGCCGAACTGTTCGTATGCTTCCGCAATTTTTCTTTTTGCTTCCGCTTCCGCCAAACCTTTCAGGCGGATAATTTCCGCTTCGGTTTCCCCTTGGGCGCGCTGGGCGTCCGCTTTTGCCGTACCATCGATGCGGACGCGTTCCCCTTCCGCTTTTGCCATTGCTTCAATGCGGTATTTATGGGCATCGGCTTCGGCGATTTGCTTCATTTTTTCCGCAATCGCGGCCTGCTCCACAGCATAACGGTCGGCATCCGCTTTTTTCTTCACTTCGGAGTCGTATTGGCGTTCGCGACGTAAAATTTCCTTTTCTTCCAGTTCGATCTGCTTTTGCCGTTCGATTATCTTAATTTCCATTTCCTGTGCCGTCACTTCCTGTTTGGAACGGGCCGTTTCCAAATCGTACGCCTGGTCGGCCCTCGCCCTTGCAATATCCTGCTCGCGGCGGAACTCGGCAATTTTTAATTGGTTGAACTTTTCAGCTTCCGCAATTTCTGTTGCCCGCTCGAGTTCTGCGCGTTTTGCTTCTTTTAACGCTTCTGCCCGGCGGATCCGCGTTTCTTTTTCCGCTTCTGCGGTCGCAATGTCAGCATCCCGTTTGACCTGGGCAATCCGCGGCTTTCCGAGCGCATCGAGATAACCGTTTTTATCTTTTACTTCTTTAATTGTAAAGGATACGATAACGAGCCCCATTTTCGCCAAATCCTGGGAAGCGACACGCTGGACTTCCTGCGAAAACTTGTCGCGGTTTTTATAGATTTCTTCAACGGTCATGGAACCTAAAATGGAGCGCAAATGGCCTTCCAGCACTTCCCTCGCTTCATTTTCACGGTCTTCTTTTGATTTCCCGAGAAATTGTTCGGCAGCTGTGGCAATCTCCCCGATCGATCCGCCGATCTTGATAATCGCAATCCCGTCGGCCATAACCGGAACGCCTTGTTCGGTATAGACTTCCGGCGTTGTGACTTCCAGTTTGCTCGATAACAGGCTGAGCGGTTTTGCCTGTTGGAACACCGGGAATACGAATGTCCCTCCGCCGCGGATGATTTTAATCCGGTTTCCCGCTTCGTCGACATGGACGTTTTTGCCGCCCAAAAAACTTCCGGTGACGATCAATGCTTCATCCGGGCCCGCCGTCCGGTATTTTGTAATAAATACGCCAATCAGTGCAATCACCAAAAATACAACAATGCCAATGATAATCCAAATGCCCATTATTCCGCTTGCAAACATGCGGTTCCCCCCTTATGATTGATAAAATGTTTCATGATTCAAACGGTAATTTTCGTAAGGCACGACATACAGCACGCCATTTTTCACTTCAATGACCAGCACCTGCGTCCCTTCTTCGATCTGCGTGTCCTGCACGCTGGCAGCCGGTTTTGAAATCGTTCCGGTTTTGCTGTCAATCACGACTTCCCCAAATCCGCCTTTCGGAATCGAAAGAATCGTTTTTCCAACCCTTCCTTTCAAAGACTCTTCCGTGTAGGCGAGCGATTCTTCAGCAGTGGACAATGGAACGAACACAAACACGTTCAGCAATGTATCCAATATCAAGGCAATAACAATTGAAATCGTGATAATGAGCAGATGGGAAAGAGGTGTCAGTTTTTCCAAAATATACCCGCCTGCCGAGAAAAAGGTGAAAAATGCCAGGATCAGAGCAGGATGGATAAAATTGACCGCATCCGCTATACTGCCGAGCAAATCGTTAAACAGCAAATAAAGCACCGTCAAACAGCCTGCCGTGATCAATACAGCCAAATATGCCGTCTCAATCGGCACGCCAAACACTTCCATATGCAACACATCCCTTCTATTGCACGGGCCCCTTTCATCAATTTTTTTATGTACTTTTATTACGGTTTAAAATGGCACAGGTTTCATAAAGTGGAAAAAATTTTTACAATATGCTCAGGTCGTATTTACGGTATTTTCCATTTCTGGTGTATGGATGGTTGAGGGAGGTGAGGAGATTGTAAGCAATATTTTTAGATTAGATTTGAAGAAACCATCTCAATTCATAATATGGAATCCTTGATTCAATGATGAGTGAATCACTTTTAGAGTATCAGAATGTGCGTACTTATCTTTTTTTCCTGCTAATACATTTAATTGCTCTTTTATAAACAAAAAACCCGCTCCCCAACGAGAGCAGGCTTAAATTCTAATCTAATGCATTCCCTAAATCTTCAAGCAGATCTTCTGCATCTTCAATTCCGACTGAGATGCGGATCAAGCCGTCTTCGATGCCGAGTTCAAGCCGGCGTTCGCGCGGAATCGAAGCATGGGTCATCAGCGATGGGATCGAAATCAGGCTTTCCACCGCGCCCAGGCTTTCCGCCAAAGTAAAATAGCGGGTTTGATTCAAAACATCCAGCGCTTTTTCCTGGGATTCCACCGTAAAAGAGATCATACCGCCGAACCCATCGGCCTGGGAACGGTGCACTTCATGTCCGGGATGATCCGCAAGGCCCGGATAGTACACTTTTTCAACCGCAGGATGCGCCACCAAAAATTCAACAATCTTCCGCGTGTTTGCTTCAATTTCTTCCATGCGCACGCCCAGTGTTTTAATGCCACGGATCAAAAGCCAGCTGTCCTGCGGGCCGAGAATGCCGCCTGTTGAATTTTGGATAAAATGCAGGTCTTCGGCCAGCCGCTCATCTTTTACAACCACGAGTCCGGCAACAACATCGCTATGCCCGCCGAGATATTTCGTCGCGCTGTGCACAACAATATCCGCTCCTAAAACAAGCGGATTTTGCCAATACGGTGTGCTGAATGTATTGTCCACAATAAATTTCAACCCGTTTTCACGCGCCACACCAGCAATCGCCCGCAAGTCCGTAATTTTCAACAGCGGATTGGTCGGCGTTTCCACATAAATTGCTTTTGTATTCTGCCGGATCGCTGCCCGCACCGCATCCAAATTGCTTGTATCGACAAATGTCACATCAATATTAAAGCGGTTCATCACCTTTGTCAGCACGCGGAAAGTGCCGCCGTACACATCATCGGTCGCCAAAATATGGTCGCCGGCCGAAAATAACTGGATAACTGCCGTAATGGCCGCCATTCCGGAGCCGAATGCAAAACCGCGCGTGCCTTCTTCAATATCGGCGATCAGTTTCTCCAATGCTTCGCGCGTCGGGTTGCCGGTCCTTGCGTATTCATATTTAAAATTGCCGACGCCGTCCTGCTTGAATGTGCTCGCATGGTGAACCGGCACGGAAACGGCACCTGTATATGGGTCACGGCTGATGCCGCCGTGAATGAATTTTGTTTTTTTACGCATCGATCCATCTCCTTTTTTATATCTTTCCGCAAGACAATCCGTGGCTGCCTTGTTCGCTTTTCCGCAGAAATTCCAAAATACGCGGTAATACAATTACATGGACGAATCAACCAGAATAGATCCCGCTGCTGATATACCGTTCGCTGCTGTCCGGGAAAATCGTAACGATATGGGTGCCCGGTTTTGCCCGCTGTGCTTCCCGCAGGCTCGCTTCTAATGCGGCACCCGAAGAACTGCCGATCAAAAGGCCTTCAAGGCGGGCCGCTTCCGCCAACCGCTTAAAAGCCGCATCGTCCGAAATCGTGTGGATCGCATCAAAATACGAGCGATCCATAAACGGCGTCAAGAATTCCATGCCGATCCCTTCCGTGCGGTGGCCGTGCGCCTCGCCGCCGTTTAAAATCGAGCCCTCGGGTTCCACGACCACAGCCTTCAGATCCGGATTTTTCTCCTTTAAAAAACGGGCCGTGCCCATAAAAGTGCCTCCGGAGCCGGCGCCCGCCACAAAAACATCGACATGGCCGTCGAGCGCATCCCAAATTTCAGGGCCGAGCGTTTTATAATAGGTTTCCGGGTTGGCAGGATTTTCAAACTGGCCCGGAAAATAAGAATTCGGCGTTTCGGCAAGGAGTTCTTTCGCTTTCGCAATCGCACCTTCCATGCCGAGCGCAGTCGGCGTGTTGATGACTTCCGCTCCGAGCGCCCGCATCAGCGTCTGCTTTTCCATGCTGAATTTTTCCGGCACGACAAACACTGCCCGCACACCGAACCGGATCGCAGCCAGCGCAAGCCCGATCCCCGTGTTGCCGGCGGTCGGTTCAATGATCGTCCAGCCGCGCTTCAGTTTGCCTTCCTTAAACGCTCGCTCCAAAAGGTATGCGCCGAGCCGGTCCTTGATGCTACCGCCCGGATTTAAATACTCAAGCTTTGCAAACAGGCGGACATCTTCCGACAGATCAAATGCCGTAATTTCCACCAACGGCGTGTTGCCGACCAGTTCATGGACATTTTTTGCAAACTTCATCTGAAGCGTCCCCGTTATTCGGCAAAAACCTGTGCCCATTCATCACGTTTTGCCAGCATCTTTCTTGCAATCTCCTGCGCGCCTTCCAATGAATGGCTCGCCGCCCAGCCGCACTGCGTTTCATTGCACGCCGGCACTTCGGTTGCTTGAAGCACGTCATTCAATGTTTTTTCAATGATATCGAGCACCTGGTTATAATCGTCCAAATTGATGACCAAAAAATAAAAACCGGTTTGGCAACCCATTGGGCTGATATCCACAATTTTGTCTGTATAATTGCGGGCGAATTCCGCCATCATATGTTCCAGTGAGTGAAGTGCCGGCATCTCTATATGCTCTTTGTTCGGCTGGCAGAAACGGATATCGTATTTGCGGATCACATCGCCGTGAATTCCTTCTTTCACCCCTGCGAGGCGCACGTATGGCGCTTTTACTTTCGTATGGTCCAAATTAAAACTTTCTACATTCATTTTTTGCATTTCAGCCATTGTCATGCACTCCTTTCAATTTTGCATCAATCAACCATACAAAACGGTTTAATGGATCGAACGAAACTTCAAAATGATTGTCTTTGAAAATAGAAGCTAGCACAGGGACCGTCGTGTAGTACTCGCTTTCCAAGTCTTTTGCAAGCCGGCTGAACCCTCTGTTTTTTGCCTCCTGGATCATCTCCCGCTTTGCTTCCTCTGATTTAAAAACGGTATCGGCAAAAACAATTTTGCCGCCAGGGTTTAAAAACCCCCGGTACAAGGAAATGGCATACCGCTTTTCTGCATCCGTCAAGTGGTGAAAAGCATAGGTGCTCACAATCGTATCCACTTTTTTCGGGACTGTAAAATTTAAAAAATCCCCATCTGTTATTTTAACACTCGGATGCTTGTGTTGTGCAATTTTTCTCATATTGGCAGAAGGTTCTATGCCAATTACAGACAGCCCTCTCTGCAGCAGTTTTCCCGTTAAATTCCCGGTGCCGGGGCCAAATTCAATAACAAACCCTTCCGCACGGCCAGCGACAGCATCCAAAATTTTATCATATTGAAAGAATACTTCCCCGTATTCGGAATCTTTGCCGGAAACTGTTTGATCATAAGAGTGGGACCATTCATCGAACAGCGCATCAAATTCTCTGCCCAATCTTAATCCCTCCATTTCCTATAAAATAACTATGAATTAAATGTACCACGTATTATTATTTTTTGCAAACTTTGGGACTGAATATTAATCACCATTTTAAACGTTTTTACTTTCATTCATGGCGGTTGTATTTTAAAATATTCTGGAAAGGATGAGATGTGATGACATTATTGGATAACATTATGGCTTTCAATGAGGAATTTGTGGAGAAAAAAGAGTATGAGCCTTATACCACTTCCAAATTTCCGGACAAGCGCATGGTAATTTTTACTTGCATGGATACAAGGATTATCGAATTATTACATAAGGCGATGAATATTAAAAACGGCGATGCGAAAATCGTGAAAAACGCCGGGGCCATCCTGACAAGCCCGTTTGACAGCACGATGCGGAGCCTGCTTGTCGCCATCTACCAGTTGAAGGCGGATGAAGTATTCGTCATCGGCCACTATGACTGCGGCATGACTGGTTTAAAAGGGGAATCTGTGCTTACGAATATGAAAAAACGCGGGGTAGAAGAAAAAACCATTGAGACGCTCACCAACGCTGGGATCGACCTGGGCGAATGGCTGAGCGGTTTTGACCGAGTGGAAAACAGTGTCGAAAAAAGCGTCGGTATCATTAAAAATCATCCGCTCATGGACAAAAAAGTGCCGGTACACGGCCTCGTGATTGACCCGGAAACAGGGAAGCTCGATCTTGTCATCAACGGCTATGAAAATTAAAACGTTCACCTGAGAGATTGCTTCGCCCAGTTTTTCCTATTTTTTAGTACCTTTGTCACATGACAATTTCCCTACACTTCCATGGTAAAATAAATTAGACGGCTTGGCCGGCCAAACATCATGAATGTACACCTGGAAAAAGGACGGTGGCTCCAATGAAAAAAAACGTTTTGCTTGTGGATGATTCGATGTTTATGCGGATGAAACTGAGGGCATTGCTGGAGAGGCACGGTTACCAGGTTGTTGCCGAAGCCAGTGATGGCCTGGAAGCGGTGGAAAGATATACGGCATACCGCCCTGATATTGTCCTGCTCGACATCACGATGCCACACATGGATGGGGTCGCGGCGTTAAAAGAATTGATGAAAATCGACGAAAACGCCAATGTGGTCATGTGCACTGCGCTCGGGAAAAAGTCGCTCATGCTGGAAGCTCTTCAAAGCGGAGCGAAAGATTTTATTGTAAAGCCTTTTTTCGACAACCTGATCCCCGTTTTGGAGAATCTGGGTTAACCCAATCTTATGGAATCCTCATTAAAATATTATATTTTTTTCACAGCGCTTTAGGATTTGGCCTTTATCATAAACGGTGTAGCGAGGACAAGCAGCAAGCAAACACGCTGGACAAATTGCCCTATTTGTCTTACCCCCCTTTCTTTTAGCCGGCCTTTAGCGCCGGTTTTTTAAGCCTTTTTTAAGATACGAAAGGCTATAATGGCAGGGAATTCAAATTTTTTACGAAACAGGTGACATTGATGCAAATCAGTTCAGTTTCTTTCCAAACCGTTACAAGCACGGCAGCAGCTTCATCCAGTTCTTCATCCCAATTGGAAAAATTGCAAAAGCAAAAAACAGAACTGGAAGCGGAAATTAAACAATTGAGTGCTTCTTCTTCGGGATCCACGGACAATTCTCAGCAGTTAAAGCAGCTGCAGACGCAATTGCAGCAAATTGAAGTGGAAATCCAAAGATTGGAAGCCGAAAGCAAGTCGGATTCAACTCCTGCGGCGGCACAAGCCCAATCGCAGGACGAGGTGACGATCAGCAACGCGGCTTATGCGCTGTATAACCAGTTGCAAGCAAACCCGGCATCGGAGTAATGGAAAAACACAGAGAACATATTCAATGGAAAAAAGCAGGCGCCGATGATAGCCCCTGCTTTTTTCTTATTTTACGCGCAATCTTTCCCCGACATAGATCGTATAGTCATCATCCAAATTATTCCATTCCTTGATTTGCTGGATGCTGGAACCATATTCTTTGCTTAACGAATAGACTGTATCCCCTTTGACCACTTTCTGGTACGTTGCCCCGCTCTTCTTTTTCAGGCCGAACGCCTTGGCCAACCCGTTGACATGCCCTTGCGCGACATCTTCTATCCAGCTGTTTTGTTTCATTTTTGCCGCATCGCTTGCCCGGTCAATAAAGCCGTTTTCCGTCAGCAACGCCGGCATGCGCGATTCCCGGAGCACATGGAGGTCGGCCTCTTTTCTGCCCCTGTCCTGTAAATCATTGAGTTTCAGCACTTCCTGGTGGATCGTCTTTTGGTATGTTGTGGTAGGGGAGCAGACATCGGGGTAAACATAACTTTCAAATCCCGTCCCCGCTCCTGAATTAATATGGATCGAGAGAAAGTAATCAGCACCCCAGCTGTTCGCTGTATCGGTGCGGTCTTCCAAGGAAATAAATGTATCGGTCGTCCGCGACATTTTTACGGAAACATTTTCGTAATCATTTGTTAAAATGGTCCGGATTTTTTTGCCAATCACCAAAGTAATATCCTTTTCTTCCAGCCCGTTTCCTGTTGCGCCCGGGTCTTTTCCTCCATGCCCGGGATCAAGAAAAAGTTTAAACATTTTCTTCACCCCTTTTCGTTTCCCTCACTCCCTACATATCTTTTAAACTGAATTCCGGTCACTTTCCCGCCATATGTTTCGCGCCGCTTTACAATCCGCTCGCTGACAGCCCGAGCATAAACCCTTTGATGATCCCTTCTTTCAAATTGCTTCCGGTATAAAAAATTCCGAACCCGAGGCCGAAAATAACGGCAAGAAGCGGGAAATATTTTGCCGGAAACCCGATCCGCTTGAACATTTCCCCCAAGCCCATGATGATTGGGATCATGCCAACCTGATAGACGTCTTACATATACCGTCCCCCTTTTCCATATGCTATTCAAGGGGTTAGAATTAGAAGCGGGAAATCTCGTGGCAGGAAAATTTGCCTTTATCCTCCACAAAAAATAAAGATTTGGAAGTGCTTTAAACTGAATTTATTACGGTTAAATTGATTAATATATTACTAAAGATATAAAACAACATCGGTGCCATTGCAAGATGGATCACAAATTTATTTCTCTACGTGCAGAAGAAAACCGTCCTCGCCTGGATACCTTAGTAAAGCTGCAACAAATCCGCCGAAAAATGCAAAAAGGCTTTTCAAAAACAACTTTTTCGTATATAATAATATCTGTTCATTTTAACAACACAGATATGGCTCCGTAGCTCAGTGGATAGAGCGTCGGTTTCCTAAACCGTGCGTCGGAGGTTCGAGTCCTCTCGGGGCCGCTTATATAGAGAGAAAGCACAAGGGAAGGTTGCCCTTGTGCTTTTTATCATGTCGTTTCCCATGGCTCCAAAGCTTTCAGGATGTCATTGCGTGGAAATTTTAAGGGGGATTATAAAATGAAAAAAGCTGGCTTTGGTTGCCTTGGATTTTTTGTCGTTCTGGCGGTCATCGCTGTTGTCATAAATGCCGTTAAATTTTTGTTTTCACATATTAACGGCTTTTTCCTGGCTTTCGCATTCCTGTCCTTGCTTTTTGCTTTTTTAAGTTTTTTCTTCCCGCGCCTCGGCTTTTGGGCAAAGAAAAAAACAAAGTTTTCTTCCAGTACGGGATATTTCATCCTTGCCATCATTTTTTTCATTCTTTTCGGAATCACGGCACCAACACAGGATACAACGCATCAAAAGAGTGATTATCAAACAGCTGCTACCAAAGCGAAAAACACCGCCGGCAAGTCCGGCAGCAATCCTAAAGAAGATAAAAGCAAACCGGCTGAGGCTGCGGTACCTGCAGTAAAAAAACATAAAAAAATTTCCACTCCATCCAACCAGCATGCCGCAACATTGGTAGAAACGGTTGATGGGGATACAATCAAAGTCATCTATAAAGGGAAAGAAAAAACAGTGCGCTATTTGCTGGTGGATACACCGGAAGAGAAAAAACCGGGTACCTGCGTCCAGCCGTATGCCGTGAGTGCCTATAACAAAAATAAACAATTGGTCAACAGCGGCAAGTTGACGCTGGAATTCGAAACAAACGGCGATACCCGCGATAAATACGGCCGTCTTCTTGCCTATGTGTATGTAAATGGAAAATCGGTGCAGGAAGAATTGCTGAAAGACGGTTATGCCCGGGTCGCTTATATTTATCATCCGCCGTACAAATATTTGTCAAAATACGAAAAAGACGAAAAGATTGCAGAAAACAAGCACTTACATATTTGGTCTCAAAAAGGATATGCCACCGATTCCGGATTTAACGGCTGCTCGAAATCAACTGCCGCTGCGAAATCATCATCCGCAAAGCAGTCCGGTACGGGCGGGGCCGGAAGCTCAAGTGCATACCAAAACAACCCTGCAGATGACCAGGAAAGCAACATGGTCTGCAAAGGAAAAATTAAAGGCAATGCAAACAGCAAAATTTATCATTTACCGGGGAATCCATATTACAACCGGACAAAGGACAATATTGTATGGTTCTGTACAGAGGCGCAGGCGAAAAAAGCCGGGTACAGGCCTTCCAAATAAACACAAGGGTACCATGCCCTTGTGTTTTTACTTTTCTCCGTATGGTTTTACAACTTGAAAACCGAGTTTTTCAGCTTCATCCCTGTCAAAACCCTCGTCCTGGTGCATACAGTACACTTTATCCCTGAATGCCGGGCCGATGATTTCTGCCAATTTGCGGAGCGACAAGTGCACATTGTCTTCGTAATCCGCTTTGCACGTATCCTGATAAAAAGCGCCAAATGCACCGCCGGTTAGTTTTTCTAAAATAGACGCGGGAATTTCACAACAGTCGCCACTGTAATAAATCAACTCGTTTTGAATCCTCAGCACATAGCCGAAACAGTGCAGTTCGGGAACATGCCTGACCGGAACCGCTTCAAACCGGATAGAAAGTTCTGGAATTTCAATCTCTTCTCCGGGAGTGAATTCTTTCAGGATATACGTTTTTTCCTCCGCGCCCATCATGTCCAATAGCATACGGATGTTTAAGTCTTTAGGCGCATAGACCGTTACAGCCGGCTCCGCCATTTTCCCTATGATCCAATAACCATAAAGCACCAGATCCCCAAGCGATCCTACGTGGTCGGCATGCGTATGGGTCAAAACGACATGGATTCGGTCCGCTTTTTGCAAAATCCCTGATTCCCGCAGCCTTGCAAATGTGCTACTCCCGCAGTCAATGAGAAAAAGCGTCTGGCCTTTTATGTAAAAAGCGCTATTGTTTCCGAGTTCCGTATGAAAAGCGCTGCCGCAGCCAATAAATTCAAGCATCATCATCCCTCCTTGTTTCCCCCATTTTAAACGTAAGGAATGCCGCATGTCCATAAGCGCGTTAAAATGTGTGTTTCATCGGCTTCCGCAAAATGAGGGAAACTTCAATTTTTTTGCAAATCGTTAAATAATGCATCATCATTACAAGAAGCGTCCCCGTATTCATTGCGATCATGACACCCGCCATTTGATACTGCGGATTGACGCCGAGAAAATAAATCAGACAGTACATCACGGCCGTTGACCAAACAAAATGCGCCAATGCATCCCTGACCAGCCCGAGCCCGATTAAAAACGCCTGCATCGGAATGACAAAATAATGGAACAAAAAATACGGCCATAAAAGCTGCACATAAACGGCCGCGGCGGCAGAATGTGAAAACAGCGCAGCGAGTGGAACAGCGAATAGATAAATGATCACTACGGCCGGCAACCCGTAAACGAATGTCATCATCATGACCTGCTGCAACAGTTTTTGCAGCTTCAAGCCGTCTTTTTTGACGTATGCTTCCGAAACGGTCGGAATCAGCACCGTTGATAAGGAGTGGGCAATAAAAGCCGGGAAAAAACCGATCGTAAAAGCTACGCCCGCCATCAGCCCGAAATGTTCATTCGCCATTGTTTCCGTCATACCCGATTTGACGAGCACCCATTTAATAAAAAATGGCTCAATGGCGTTTGTAATCGAATGAAAGACGCGCATGCCAGTTGTCGGCAGGGAAACTGCAAGCAAACTTCTCCGGATCGTTTTCCCGCCCATCTCCGCCTGTTCTTTTTTCTTCAGCATTTTCATTTGTAGCACAAACATATGGAAAAGATACAGCAGCACAATCAGGTCGCTCCCGACAAGCGTGCACAGCGCAATGAAAATGGACAGCTCCAAATCAAACTGAATCCAATGGAATAGAAAAACAAGCAAAACGAGTTGCATGATTTTTCTCAGGAAATTGGCGACGGCAATTTTTCCCATTTGCTGGACACCCATAAAATACCCTCTTGCGATCGAGGAAAATGCTATAATCGGGATAAGGGCAACGATCAGCCAACGGATATACGGATGGTAATGCCGGAAAACCGGCAGTGCGTGAAGCCACAAAACGGCTGCTGCCATCAAAAGAAGCACAAACAGAATCGTCAGGCGGATCGTATACTGCAGCATGCCGCGGTGGTATTTTTCTTCTTTTTCAGCAATAAATTTTGAAATCGAGATCGGCAGTTCCATGCTGGCAATCGTCACAATTAAAAAAATCACCGGCAAAATCGACATATACAAACCCATGCCATGTGCCCCGAGTTCGTTCGCTAGCACCATATTGGTCAAAAATTCAATGCATTCTCCTATAAAAGCGACACCGATCAGAATCAGCGCTCCTTTAAAAAACACTGCCATGTTCTGCCTCTTCTCCTTATCTTGGAAAACTTTTTCAATATTAAAGGATATGAGGCAAGCCCGGAGAAACATTACAATAAAAATATGCAAGATTGGAGAAGCCTGTATGTCAGAAGAACAAGTCATCCGCAAAAAACATATCTTGGTCACAAAAGAAAGGCTTATGGAAGATTTCCGCAAACTGGGGCTTGCGGAAGGCATGACCGTGATCGTCCACTCTTCTTTAAGCTCGATTGGCTGGGTTTGCGGGGGAGAAGTTGCCGTAATCCAAGCATTAATGGAAGTCATTACCAATCAAGGGACCATTGTGATGCCGGCGCAAACAACGAATAATTCGGATCCGGCTTATTGGGAAAATCCGCCTATCCCGGAAGAATGGTGGGATGAGATCCGCAAATCCATACCGGCCTTCGATCCGCGGATTACCCCCACTTATGGGATGGGCCGGATTGCTGAACTTTTCCGGACATTCCCGGGCGTTTTAAGGAGCAATCACCCAAACTGTTCGTTTACAGCATGGGGCCGTGACGCAAAATATATTGTGGAAGGCCACTCGCTTGACTTCCCGTTCGGGGAAAAATCCCCGCTCGCCCGCATTTACGATAAGAACGGGTATATTTTGCTGCTCGGGGTTGATTATCTTTCCAATACTTCGATGCACCTTGGCGAATACCGTTCGTCGCGGTACACAACCGTATTTAAACAGAGCTGCGCCATGATGGTAAACGGCAAAAGGGTATGGAAGTCATACAAAGATTATGAAGAAAACTCCGATTTGTTCAATAAAATCGGCCGCGCTTTTGAACGCAGCCACAAAGTGAAAACCGGTTTTGTCGGCGCGGCCCTGTCCAGGCTGATGAAACAGCGGGCGCTGGTCGATTTCACCGAACAATTTTTGGATAATTCTCAGAAGCATGATGAAGGAGATAACGAGTAAGTTATCTTCTTTTTTGGAACGCAGCTTACACTTCATGCAGATTTGCTACGCAGATTCATGCGAGTTCAGCTTTTTTTCATGCAAAATTCACACGCGTTCATGTTCCGAATCCCCGATTTATGTGGATATCTTAACTTCTATGATCCGGTAATCGTGCCGCCGTTAACATGAAGAACCTGCCCGGTAACATAGCTGGAATCACCGGATGCAAGATATACATAAGCCGGCGCCAGTTCATACGGCTGGCCGGCACGTTTCATCGGCACGTCGCGTCCGAATTTTGCAACCTGCTCAGCGCTGAAGCTCGACGGGATCAGCGGCGTCCAGATCGGACCGGGCGCCACCGCATTTACACGGATCCCTTTCTTAACAAGATTTTGCGACAACGACCTTGTGAATGCCACAATCGCTCCTTTTGTCGAGGCATAGTCAATCAAAGATTTATGCCCTTCATAAGCAGCAACCGATGTTGTATTGATGATCGAACTGCCCGCTCTCAAATAAGGCAGCGCGGCTTTTACCATATAGAAAAAGCTGTAAATATTGTTTTTAAACGTCAAATCCCACTGCTCGTTTGTAATATCGAGGAAGTTATCCTGGGTAAACTGCATCGCATGGTTGTTGACAAGAATATCCAGGCGCCCGAAAGTGTCGATCGTTTGTTTCACCACATTCCGGCAATGAGCCGGCTCCTTCAAATCCCCTGGAATAAGCAGGCACCGCCTCCCCAGCTCTTCAATTCTCCGTTTCGTGCGCTCGGCATCTTCGTTTTCGTACTCGTAAAAATACGGGATTACCATATCTGCGCCTTCTTTGGCAAAAGCAATCGCAACGGCCGCCCCGATTCCGCTGTCCCCGCCGGTCACAATTGCCATTTTATTTTTCAATTTGCCCGATCCCGAATACGATAGATCTTCCACCAACGGGCGCGGGTTCATCAGCTTCTCGATCCCCGGCTGTTTCGGCTGATGCTGCGGCGGAAACGTATATTTCGGCCTGTGATGCCGTGAAACCGGTTCATGCTGTGGCGGATAAAAATATGCATAAGGCTGCTGCCAATACAAAATGGATCACCTCTTTATCCAGGCTTTTTCCATTTAGTGTATTCGCCATAAGAAATTCCGTGACAGCCGCACTAATTTCCCAGAACCGTTTCCAATACAATTTCATCAAAATTTTTTACGAAAGCCATTTCCGGGTCGATACAAAGCGGATCATGCCATGTTAACTGAAGAAATGCTTCGACAACGGATTTTTGACGTTCCCCGGTCCCTGCATCTTCCAACGCGACCACGCTTTCGAAAATTTTCACCATTTGCTTGGCGATCCGTTTGCAATGGTAAGTTTGGGCTGCCTCGTCTTTCGCTTCCATGACAAACCGGCAAGTTTCTTCCAGCTGTTCAATCCCGGCAGATAACAAGGCTCCCGCCTGCAAGACAGAAGTTTTTCTTTTCATCTCTTTAATGAACATTTCATGGGCGTTGAATTTCCGCATCAGGCGCAGCACTTCAAGTCCGAGAATATTGGCTGTCCCTTCCCAGACGGTAAGCACCTGTGCATCGCGCAAAAGCCTTGGTGTGACAAAGTCTTCAATATAGCCGTTCCCTCCGTGCATTTCGATCGCTTCATGCGCAAAATGGATCGCCTGCTCGGCCGTCTCCATTTTTAAGAGTGCAATCAGAAGGCGCGCCATGATTTGTTCTTTTTTATCCGCTTTTCCGAAAGCAGTCCGGTCAAAAAGTCGGGCAAGTCTGAAAACGGCACTTGTTTCAACTTCCTGCTTCGCCGCCATTTTGACAAGCGTTTCTTTCACCATCGGGTAATCGGCAAGCCTATGGCCAAATGCCGTTCTTCTTAGCGCATATGCCCGTGCTTCCCTGTAAGCCCGGCGCATAATACCAATTGAAGCAACGGCATTGCAGACGCGCGAAAGGTTTAACGCCTCCATCATATAGTAAAAACCTTTCGCAGGATCCCCCACGAGATAAGCTTTCGCGCCATCAAACACGACTTCGGCGGACGGCACCGCGCGCACGCCGAGTTTATCTTTCAAGCGGCGGATATAAATGCCGTGCTTTTCACCGTTTTCTTTTTCCCACGGCACTAAAAATAAGCTTAAGCCTTTCGTTCCGGACGGCACCCCTTCACGCCTTGCCAATACCATAGCCACGCCGCACATCCCTGCATTGGAGGCAAAATATTTTTCACCGTAAAGCCGGTAATGGCCCCCTTCTGCAACTGCCCTCGTTTCATTGGCGCCGACATCAGAGCCGCCCTGCCGTTCCGTTAAAAAAGTCGCCCCTTCAAAACGCTCAACTTCCCCCGTTGAAATGAGCTGCCGCAAATAGGCCTGTTTGAGTTCTTCGCTTCCGTAATGGTCGAGCAAAAATGCAGCCGCCGCCGTCAAGGTTACCGGGCAGTAAAACCCGGGTTCCGCCTGCGACAACAAATAGCCTTGCGTAAACGCATACACATAGTTGCCTCTACGGCCCAAATCTGGAATGTTTTTATGGACATAGCCGACAATTCCTTTGTTGTATACCTGCTCAACCGTTTTTAAATAGCCTTCATTCACCCATACTTTTGACACATCTTCCCCGTAACGGTTGTATTTGATGAGTTTCGGCCGGCCTTCGCGGTCGGTGTGCGCCGCACGCTCATCGATCTCCTCCGCACACATCGCCCCGAATTCGGTGCATTCTTTTTCAGCCCACTCAAAAAACTGCGGATCTAAATATTTTTGCAGCAGCCGTCCTAAATTCGGGTCGTCAAGATAAAAGTTCATTCGTCATCCCCCTCAACACTTGTTTTTGAATTTTGCCCGTGGCGTTCCTCGGCAGCTCATCGATTACTTCATACAGTTTTGGAATTTTATAGGAGGCAAGTTTTCCAGATAGGAAGCGATTGCATTCTCCTTCAATATCACCGATCGGTTCCTCCAACACGAGAAAAGCTTTTACAGTTTCGCCCCATTCCGGATGCGATACACCGATGACCGCAACTTCTTTTATTTTCGGATGGTTAATCAACACATCCTCGATTTCTTTCGGATACACATTGACGCCGCCTGAGATGACCATATCTTTTTTTCGGTCTACTACCCAGAAAAAGCCGTCTTCATCTTTTCTTGCAAGATCACCCGTGAGCAGCCAGCCGTTTTGTAAGACGAGGTTTGTTTCCTCGGGATCGCGGAGATAACCCTTCATCACACTCTCCCCATATAACGCGATTTCACCGACTTCTTTCATTCCCACTTCTTCCCCTTGATCATTCACAAGCCTGATTTCCGTTCCAAGGGCTGCGCGTTTCCCTATGCTTCCCGCTTTTTCTTTGTGTTCTTCCGGTAGCAGCAAGGTTCCACTTGGCCCCGCTTCTGTCAGACCGTAAACGCATACAAGTCGGTCTGTTTGAAAAGCTTTCTGCACCATTTCGACTTCCTGTTTTGAAAGCGGTGCGCCGCCGTACACCCAATATTGCATGCTGGATAAATCGTAATCGTTCAAATTTGGCAGTTTTGCCGTAAACAAATAAGCAACAGGGGCACCAAAGAAATGGGTAATGCGTTCTTGTTCGACCGTTTCGGCCAGCGCTCCCGGCGTAAAAACAGGCGAAAGCACATGGGTTGCACCTACAATCGTGCCCGCAACCAAAAACAGGTGCAACGGTGCCGAATGGCTGAGTGGCATCATATGCAAAATTCTGCTTTCCGGTTTCATCGACATTTCTACACACATCATCCAAGCGGAAGTCAAAATATTACGGCAAGTAAACAGCACGCCTTTTGGTTTCCCTGTCGTGCCGGAAGTGTAGAGAATGGATGCATCATCGTCTTCCTTTAAAAGGCAGCGGATTTCCGTATCGGTCGCGTTCCCGATCAGTTCTGTAAAAGTTTGCCAACTGGATGCAGCAGTACCGGTTTTTATTTTCAAAAGTTGCTCCGGAAACTCCGCCTTTTTTATGCCGTCAAAAAGCCGTTCATGAACCAAAAACGCGGATGCTTCGCTGTGCTCTAAAATATATTCGAGTTCAGCACGGCTTGATTTAGCATTGATCGGTACCGCTATGCCGCCAAGGCGGAGTACGGCAAAATAAGAAATGACAAATTCAACAGTGTTCGGCATCATGATTACCGCTCCGGCGCCCGGCCGGAAGCCGCGGTTTTGAAGAGCGTTCGCCAAACGGTTCACTTTTTTGTCCAGTTCCCGGTACGTCAGCCGTTCATCCGGTGAAACAACGGCTTCCTGGAACGGATACTTTCGTGCATTTCGTGCCAATAATTCAGGAATGTTCATCCCTGCTCCTCCCTTAGCTTTTTTAAGCGTGTTTGAAAGTCAGATAAGTATTTTTCCAATTCGGCCTGTAGTTCCCGAAGTTCCTGAATTTTCCGGATGACTTCCTGCCGTTTCTGCTCGCCGTATTCAATCGTTTTTTCCAATTGTTTGATACCGGTGCGGTCGCGGTCAAACAGCTCAATCATTTCTTTGATTTCTTCGAGAGTAAAGTGTAATTGTTTCCCGCGGAAAATGAGTTTTAGCCTTGTGTAGTCTTTTTTGGAGTAACATCTTCTGCCGTTCGGAGCGCGTTTTGGTTTAAGCAGGCCGAGTTCTTCGTAGTAGCGGATCGTCCGGGTCGTCACGTCGAACTCGCCCGCCAATTCGGATGTGGTATAAGGCACCTCACTCCCCTCCTGTCTTTTGAACTATCATACTATTTACGTTAACGTTAACTTCAATATGATAATACAGATTCCTTTTTGCATTTGCGAAATTCCATTAGATCTCTGCTTTTTCGGGGGATGGAACAACTTCAAATGGGAACGCACAACCCCATTTTGGAATGAACCAAAACTTCAACTATATTCCATTCCACACTTTAGTGCTAAAACCGCTCATTTTGAAACAAACCGGCTTATATGTAAACCTATTTAAAATTTAAGTTGACATATATTTACTGTTTTTTTAATCTATTAGTATACAAAACAAGAAAAAGGGATGTGGAATAAATGTCAGCAAAAAAATTCCGTGCCATTGACTTGTGTTATGCGGGGATGTTTGCCGCGCTGATGGCGATTGGGGCAAATATTACATCAATTGCGCCGTTTCTTGTCGTCGGAGGGGTGCCGATTACATTACAAACCTTTTTTGCCGTGCTGGCGGGGGCAGTACTCGGGAGCATGCTCGGGGCCCTATCAATGGTTGCTTATATGCTGATCGGCTTATTGGGGGCGCCGGTTTTTGCGCAGTTCAGCGGCGGGTTCCAAACCGTCGTAAGCCCGTCATTCGGATTCATTCTCAGTTTTATTGCAGCCGCATATGCAACCGGCAAAGTCATTGAAAAGCGCCAAAATCTAACAGCGTACTTCATCGCTGCCATCATCGGTCTGGTTCTCAATTATTTCATAGGAACCAACTGGATGTACGCTGCCTATAAAATTTGGGCACAGGCCCCGCAGGCGTTCAGTTACAAAATGGCCTGGCTTTGGATGGCTGTGCCGCTTCCGAAAGACATCATCTTATCGCTGTTTGCGGGCTGGCTGGCACACCGTATCCGGGCGGTTTCCCCAGTCATCGCGTTAAAACGATAGGCTTGCCTTTTGTTACAATGACGGTATGTTCCACTTGCGCCACAAAACTCCCGTCCGGCGTCACATATGTCCATCCGTCACCTGATTCGACCACTTCATCGGCGCCGGTCGACACAAACGGTTCAAATGCAATGACCATACCGTCTTGTAACAAATCTGTATCTTCCGGATCGTAATAATTTAAAATATACTCCGGATCTTCATGCAGCGCCCTTCCTACACCGTGGCCCGTCAAATTCAGCAGCACCTCGAATCCGCTTCTGTACACTTCTTTTTCAACCGCCCGACCGATTTGGTTTTGTTTTTTCCCAGCCCTGATCTTTTCAAGGCCCCGGTCGAACGCCCTTTGCGCACATTCGCAAAGGGCGAAAAGTTCCGAATCCCCTTTTCCAACCACAAAAGAGATCCCCGTATCGGCATAATATCCGTTCAACGATCCCGATACATCGACATTCACAAGATCCCCTTCGCGCAGTACTCTGTTTCCGGGGATTCCGTGTGCCACTTCTTCATTTACGCTGATGCATGTGTAACCCGGAAAATCATACTCTCCTTTTGGGCCTGAAATTGCCCCGTTTTCTTCAAATCTTCTACCTGCCAATTCATCCAATTCTTTCGTCGAGATGCCGGGTTTTGCCTTCTCTTTTAATTCGTCGCGGATCGCCGCAACGAGCCGGCCGATTTTTTTTAATCCTTCCAAATCTTCTTCTGACCTGACAATCATCGAGATCGTTCCTTTCAATAGTGGAGTATGCTTCCATTATATAAAAATAAATTTTTAATTCAAAATTAGACATAATTCTGCCAGTTTGAACGGCACTCCCCTTAACAAACAAAAAAGATTGGAAACTGAACCCTCTGTTTATTAAGACAGAACAGTGCCACTCATTTAAAATTTTGTCGTTTATGTAATGTTTTTGTAATATTATTTAATGTTAGCGTAACCAAAAATTCGACAAAAATTGGTATATTGGATTTGCGTGATTACGAGATAGAGGTGGAAAAATGAGAAAGATAGCTCCAATACTGCTTTCTTGTATGTTAGGTTTTGGTTTTCTGCTTCCATCTAAACAAACGGAAGCCGCTACATACTCACCGGCAAAAGTTGTAAAAACAGCAAAACATTACATTGGCACGCCGTATAAATGGGGCGGAACTACTCCATCCGGTTTTGATTGTTCAGGATTTGTAAAATATACTTACAAAAAGAACGGAAAAACCCTCCCAAGAACAGCAGCCGCCATGTATACAAAAGGCAAAAAAGTCAGCAAATCGAAATTAAAACCGGGAGATCTGGTTTTCTTCCATACCTATACAAGAGGAGTATCGCATGTTGCCATTTATATTGGCCATAACCAAGTCATCCATTCCGTATCGCAAGGGGTAAAAATCGACAGCCTGAATAATCCTTATTGGAAACCACGTTATATCGGCGCAAAAAGGCTATAACCCTCAAAACTTTGGGGACCTTTGCCGATATTTTTTTGCTTTTTTATGAAGCTTTCCACTGGTTGCTTCCATTATTCCAGTGACAATCTTGCTTGTTTACCAATGGTGCTTACCCCACGGAAAAAACACCGCTTATGGTTTACCGTTACAACGGCGGTTTTTGGTTTCTTATTCAAGCCGTTCGAAATACGGGTTATTTTTCTCATTTACTCTTTCCTTCGCAGAGCCCGGCATTGCAAAATATTTGCATGGATGGGCAAACAAAATTTCGTGCAGCGGTGGACGCTTGCCTGTAAAAAAAGCAACCGGATTATTTCCGATTACTTTTTCCTTGTTCAACCATTTTCCCGCGTACAAATTCTTTTCTTTTTGGCTCTGTTAAATTTCCATGTTGATTTTTATTTAACTAACGGAGCAGTTTAGTTAAATAAGCTGAGGGTGTTGGTTATTGATTTAAAAGGAATTATTTAGTCCTTGTTGAATTAAATGATTGGAGATTAATGATAGGAGTGAGTTGGAATGAACAAAAATCCGATAAGATAAAAATTAATAAACAATATGGAGGAATTTATATGCTTAGTTATAAAAATTCTACAAAAGAATTATTAGAAAGTGGCACGGATACAGCTATTTTATCTGTTGGAGCCACGGAACAATTCGGTCCATATTTACCGATGCATTTGGATACTTTAATTGCAGAATTATATGCTGAAGCCTATGGGAAAGAGTTAAATGCTTACGTATTACCTACTCTTCCTTTTAATACATCTGAAGAACACGCTAACTGTAAAGGAACGGTTACTGTAAGTCCTAATGTATTAACTAATATGTTAGAAGAGATTATAGTTAATTTAAATAGGCAGGGTTTTAAAAAGTTCGTTCTTTGTTGTGGTCACGGGGGTTCCTACTGGGAAGCAGCGTTTATCAAGCATATCAACTATAAGTATCAAGATTTGATTGTTATAACCCCTCATCATAACGGTCGTACTCCTTGGGAAGAAGCTATTAAAGCAGCTGGATTAGAAGGACTTAATGAGATGCACGGTGGTTTATTATCAGTATGTACCGCAATGTGGTTATGTCCTGAACTTGTAAAACTAAAATCTATGGGTTCGGATGTTCCAACAGAAAATCGAATATACGCTGATTATATCTTCTGGGATAAATTGACGAAGGATGGATGTTGGGGAAAACTTGATGAAAATAGTTTTACTCCTGAAGAACTTGCAGAAAAAGGTAAGAAATTCTGGACAACATTTATTTCAAAAAAATGTGAAGGTTTAAAATCAGTATTGGAAGAAGCCTATCGCAAAAAGACTAGCCGAAGTTAATTAAAAAATCTCTTCCTTAGATGGAAGGATTTTTAGATTGTATTAATTAAATCTTATTCAATCTTAATGAACTAATGAGTGCGAGAGTTGAATAGAACAAGTACAAAAAAAGCTACCTTATCATCATAAGGTGGCTTTTCATTTGGTCGAAAATTAGCAATTAACGATAACAAAGCCTTTCAAAAAATCAGAAAAGGAGTGTTGCGACATGGCAGAAATGCGCGAGTCGAACAATCTTAAAATTAGTGAAGATGCATTGTATGTAAGGAGAAAAATTGTCGAACGATGTTTAGAAGTGTTTAACTCCAGAACAGGTTGAAACGGTTTTAAGTATTTGGCTGTGTTAAAGGTTAATGTTGATATAGCACAAAAATTTAGGAACTTCGGAGTTAAGAAAGTTCTTCTTTTCTTGAAATAACGCCATCGTT
>NZ_BKZR01000022.1:0-53401 GCF_008974225.1 Weizmannia acidilactici
TACGGAACCGTACGTACGGTGGTGTGAGAGGACGGGGGCTAGTCACCTCCTCCTACTCGATTTCCTGCTATTTATGAAATCGGCGGAACGGATTAAACTTTCAGCGGAGCGGGTTAAAAAGATGGCGAATGGAATCATACCCATGATGAAACAGGGGCCTACTTTCCGGGTAATCAGCGGGAAATGTATAAAATCAGCAATACACTCATTCAACTCAAGTATCATTTCTTGTCGGTTAAATTGTGAATTGCATCCAGAAAATTGGTATGATGTTTTATATCAAACTTTCAAGGGGGCAGAACCAATTGGAATACCGCAAAGCAAATCTGAATGATATCGAGAAACTAATCGAATTAAGAAAGCAGCAGCTGGTTGATGAAGGAATCGAGCCGAATATAGATATCGATGCTGAGCTGCGCGTTTTCTTTCAAAATAAATTGGGCGAAGGATCACTCATTCAGTGGCTCGCAGAAGATCAAGGGGAAATTGTGGCAAGCGGTGCTGTCATTTTCTATGAATTCCCCCCAAGTTATACAAATAAAAGCGGCAAAAAGGCTTATATAACCAATATGTTTACGAATGAAAACCACCGCGGGCAAGGTATCGCAACGAAATTGCTCGGAAAATTAGTGGAGGAGGAAAAATCTGCTGGTATTTCAATAATATGGCTTGGAGCTTCTAAAATGGGCAGGCCTGTATATGAAAAATTCGGATTCAAAGAAGTAGATGAATGGATGGAACTGCATTTGTAATCCCCTATGTTTAAATTTTTGAAGTTTCACAGGAATCGGTCTATACTTGAAAAGGTAAGGGAGGAATACAATATGTACGAAATAGCGATTATCGGAGCCGGACCGGCCGGTGCAAGTGCAGCGATTTTTACGGCAAAAGCGGGGAAAAGCACGGTTTTATTTGACGCCGGCACAAGTGCCACAAAGCGGGCGCTGCTGAAAAACCATTACGGCGTCAAGGAAATCACCGGCCCTGAACTGGTGGAAACCGGAAAAAAACAAGCGGAACAATTCGGAGCAAAACTTGTTGATGAAAAAGTTACCTCGGTCGAAAAAACGGAAAACGGTTTTACGATCCAAACAGAACAAGGTTCATACGAAAGCAAATATGTAATCTTTGCAACCGGTTTAATTGCTGATCTGGGGGAAAAACTCGGCGTTGAAACGAAACCGGCGACAGAACCGCGGGTGAAAACGGTATTTGCTGTCGACGAGCAGGGAAAAACGAACGTTCCGAACGTATGGGCATGTGGCACTGTTGCAGGCGTCTCCATGCATACGATTATCACGGCAGGGGACGGCGCAAAAGTGGCCATCAACCTGATCAGCGAAATAAACGGCAAACGCTTGGTTGACCATGATGTTTTAGGAAATTAATTGATAAAGACCGGGCTGAAACATTTCGCCCGGTTTAAATTTGCCTTCATTTATAACCGGTTATGTGCTGGCAATTTAAGGCCCGTGCTGCAGCTATTGCCATTATAAAAAGCCTTGCTCTTGCCCATCTTAATTTTTAATTTTGGCCTTTCATTGGGATACACGATCACGATGACAAGGAGGTTTTTTCATGCAAACCAATTTTAATGCAGCCATCAGTTGAACCAATGCCGCCAAATTGCGCAAACGCTCATTCGACAAACGAAACAGGGCAATGCACAATACGAGCAAATGATGCAGAAGGAGCAGCAGAATGCCGGAATGTTGCAGCATTCCTTATTTGGCAGGCAATACCTATTTATTTTCTATAAAATTTATTGTAAAATAATCTGTTAGCAATTGAAAGGAGGAGAATGCGTTGGCGAAGAAATCAATGATTGCCAAACAAAGACGCACACCGAAATATAAAGTTCGGGCTTATACACGCTGTGAACGCTGCGGACGGCCGCATTCGGTTATTCGCAAATTCAAACTTTGCCGTATTTGCTTCCGGGAACTTGCTTATAAAGGCCAAATTCCTGGCGTGAAAAAATCCAGCTGGTAAGCCCTCCTGCCCTCATTATGGGGGTATATATATCTTTCATTCTTCATTATTACTCCGGAAATTCCTCACTTATTCGCAAATTCTTTAAGCCGTTTTAATAGAAATTTAACAAACCGGTTGTACCATAAAATCAGTGGGGATGGCATAAGTGGCCATCATCGGTATTCCGCGTAGGCGGAGCGGATACCATTGATTTCCAGTACAGCCGGCATGTTTACTTGGAAATTCTACAATTTCGAAACATCCAGCACAATTTTTCCTGTGCTCTTTCTGCTTTCCATCCATTCATGGGTTTTCGCGGCTTCTTCGAGCGGATAGTGCCTGCTGATCTTCATATGAAGGCGCCTTTCAGCTAAATATTATAGCACATGCGCTGCGGTGTCCGGCAGCAGTTCCGGCCGGTTTTTGGCTGTTGTCCCGATGCTGAAACCGGGGACGGACCGGTATGAACCGTGTAAATCGGATGACTGGAAGCGGCCCGGTCTTCCGCCGGCATACCCGAATACAACAAGGCGGCCCGTAAATGTAAGGCATTCGCGGCTTTTTCCGACATTTCTGCAGCGATGAAATCCAAAATGACATCTGCGCCTTTGCCGTTTGTCCGTTCATTGACAATTTTTGCAATGTCTTACATACGGTAATTGACGGCAGAATCTGTCCCTGCTTCCAATGCAGCCTCTTTCTTTTCGTCGCTTCAGACCGTTCCGATCACCTGTCCCACGCCTAAAATTTTTGCAAATTGGATTGTGGTAGTTCTGATTCCTCCGGCAGTAGCATGGTATTATGGGTATCATGATTCACACCCCGGTTTTTACCCCCAACTAATTGTAATCGGATACAATAACTTTTTGGCGGCAAACGTTTTTTCCGGACAGGGGATATTGTCAAAATGGATGAAGAAGGCTGCTTTTTCATCGTAGACCGCCTAAAGCAGATGATCAATGAAAGTATGGCCGGCAGAAGTGGAGTCGATATTGTACAAACATCCTGCTATCAAGCAGGCGTATGTCGTCGGTGTCCCGGATCCGAAACGGGGTGAAACGGTCAAGGCTTTTGTCATCCTGAAAGCAGGGTACAAAGGCAAAGTGGCTGAAAAAGAAATCATCAAATGGTCCAAAGGGGAAATGGCTGCTTATAAATACCCGAGAATTGTAGAATTCATCGGACAGTTCCTGATGACGAGCAGCGGAAAAATTATGGCAGGTGCTGCAGGAGCAAGCAAAAGCGGGGGTAAAAATACAGGGGGACAGGGGAAACGGCGTTCTGTTCCCTTTTTTACGTTCTTTCAGCTATGGTAAGATAGAAGCAAAGCATGTTGGAACGGGGCCATTGCAATGAATACGAAACAAGATTTTTTTACCCGCAAAAAAGAAGAGCTCGCTGTTGTGTTGAATGATGTGCAGCTTGCGGCTGTACGCCATACGGAGGGCCCGCTGCTGTTGCTTGCCTCTCCGGGTTCGGGAAAAACGACGACAGTCATTATGCGGATCGCTTATTTAATAGAAGAAAAAGGCGTGGCGCCTTCACGGATCAAAGCAATCACGTTCAGCCGTGCCGCTGCCAATGATATGAAGGACCGGTTCCGGAAGTTTTTTCCTTATCTTCAGCCGGTTGATTTCTCCACGATCCACAGCCTTGCCTTCGAACTTGTCCGCGCATATTTCAGGAAGGTGAATATGCCTTTTCGGCTCATTGAAGGCGATGCGGACATGCAGTTCCATAAGAAAACGATTTTGCGGAATTTGTACAAATCCACAAGCGGCGTGAATATCACCGAAGACCAGCTGGAAGAATTGATGACGTACATCAGCTACATTAAAAATAAAATGGTTCCCTCGGAAAAATGGGCGTCTGTTGCAACTGAAGTACCTGGAGCCGAACGGATTTTAATGCAGTACGAAGCGTTTAAGCGGACCGGCACCGGGCAGCTGCTTCTTGATTTTGACGATATGCTCACGAAGGCAAACGAGATTTTGCAAAAAGATGCGGATCTCCGCCGCATGTACCAAGAACGCTATGATTATGTGCTGACGGACGAAAGCCAGGATACTTCAATGGTGCAGCACGTAATCGTTGAAAAGCTTGTCCAGGTGCACCAAAACTTGTGCGTCGTGGCCGATGACGACCAGTCGATCTACAGCTGGCGTGGCGCCGAGTCGGCTTATTTGCTGAACTTTAAAAAGGTGTATCCGGATGCCAAGATATTATATATGGAGCAAAACTACCGCTCGTCACAGGAGATCGTCACGGCAGCCAACCAGTTTATCAAGCGCAACAAACATCGCTATGATAAAAACATGTTTACCGAAAACCCTGCCGCCGGGCCGATCCGGTTTGTCCGGCTGCCGGATTACAAATACCAGGCAAAGTATTTGGCGCAAAACATCGGGCTGCTGGAGAACTTTTTCGAAACGGCGGTTTTATACCGGAACAACACATCATCGATTGCCTTGATTAACGAGTTTGACCGGGCCGGAATCCCTTTTTACATGAAAGATGCCGATAACCGGTTTTTCTCCCACTGGGTTGTGCAGGATATTTTAAATATGATGCGCCTCACGTTCACGGACAAACGGGCAGACATTCTCGAACAGGTCCATTCGAAACTGAACGGCTACATCACAAAGCAGCAGTTGGAAGCGGTGAAAAGAATCCGCAACAACAAATCTGTTTTTGATAATTTAATTCAATATGCGCCGCTCAAAGCGTATCAGAAGAAACAAATTTTGGAAGTCAAAGAGACGCTCCGGCAGATGAACGGCATGCCGCCGCTTGATGCGATCAAAGTGATCCGGGGCAGGCTCGGATATGAAAAGGCGTTGGAAAATTTATGTAAGAAGTTTGGTTTCAGGAAAGATTACTTGATCGGCATTTTAAACACGCTCGAAGAAATCGCCGATACGCTTTCGACGATGGAGGAATTTGCCGCCCGCCTCAAGCATTTGGAACAGGTTTTAAAAATGGCTAAATTGAAAAAGGGGAAAAATGCCGTCACGCTCTCGACATTTCACAACTCAAAAGGCCTTGAATTTGAAAACGTGTATATGATTGATCTTGTAGAGGGGATCATCCCGGGTTCTGATGAGAAAGAGGACGAGCTTTTAATGGAAGAATCCGTCCGTCTTTTTTATGTTGCCATGACGCGCGCGAAAAAATCACTGGAAATGGTCAGTTATGAAAAGCGAAACGGGAATCAGATGATGGATTCGCGCTTCGTGTCGGCGATAAAAAAGATTGTGAGCGGCCGGAAAAAAACGACGAGAACCGGCAGCGTGGAGCGCAAGGTAAAAATGGTCGGGCTCGGCAAAGACACGGCCGAAATTCCTTACAATCCGAATGCGATCAAAGATGTATCGGCGTTTACGGTTGGCAAAAAAGTTAAGCACCGCGTCTTCGGCCACGGCGAAATACTCAGCGTGGATGGCGATACTTTGGAAATCCGGTTTGAAAAAAGAGTCGTAAAGCTATCCGCGGTGACATGTTTGAAGATGGGGCTGTTGGAGGAGGTTGATAAACTTTAACTAGGCGCCGGGACGCGAAAAAGTGGGAAAGGGAATTACGCTGAATACGGCGGAACTGAAGGTACTGCGGGATTTGCTGAATAAGATGAATTTGTAATTAATTTAAAGGTTGTTCCTAAAAGGGACGGCCTTTTTTCTATTCATGATGGGGTATTGGTATTTGCTTCATTTTGGAATAGAAATCAGCGGAAATCGGCGATATATCAGCGAAAAAGAGAAATATACCCGTGGACGGGGTTTTACATCCATATGGGAGTATGATCGATCGGTACCGCGAAATCAGCCCCTCTATTGCGTCAATTTCTACAGGCCGGCATGATATAATAAAAATCAGTTAACAGTGCAAGAGGTGAAACCCGTGTCCAAATCAAAAATTGTGATTGCTGCGGACTCCTTTAAAGGCAGCGCATCCTCTATGGAAGTGGAAAATTTTATCGAAAAAGGGATTAGAAGAGTGGCCGTGAATGTTGAGATTGTCAAAATTCCCATTGCCGATGGCGGGGAGGGGACCGTTGACAGCCTGGTGTCCGCCTGCAAAGGGAAATACGTATACGAAAAAGTAACCGGGCCGCTTGGAAACAAGGTAAAAGCAAAATATGGGATGCTCTATGGCAATACCGCGATTATCGAAATGGCGGAAGCTTCCGGATTACAGTATGTCGACAAAACAACGATGAATCCATTTAAAACGACCACTTACGGAACAGGAGAATTGATCCGGTCGGCGCTCGGCCGTGGCGCAAAGACAATTTATGTGGGGCTCGGCGGCAGTGCGACCAATGACGGCGGGGCCGGTATGGCGGAGGCGCTCGGCGTATCATTCAAAGACAAGAAAGGCCGCGAAATCCGGCTCGGAGCTGAAGGAGTTAACGAAATCGAGACAATTGATGTTTCTCATTTGGATCCGCGTTTTGCGGATGTTGAAATCATCGGGCTCACGGATGTCACCAATCCGCTTTGCGGCAAAAATGGCGCTTCTTTTATTTACGGGCCGCAAAAAGGTGCGAAGGCAGAAGATTTGCCAATGTTGGACGGTATTCTTTTCCGCTATGCCGAAAAAATAAAAGAACAGCTGGGCATGGACGTTGCCGATGCAAAGGGGGCCGGCGCGGCGGGCGGTCTCGGTGCCGGCTTGCTCGCTTTTTGCGGGGCGAAACTGGAACGCGGCATTGCAAAAGTGCTTGAATTGGTGAATCTGGAACAGCATGTAAAAGATGCTGATCTTGTCATAACGGGAGAGGGAAAAATAGATAACCAGTCGGTGAACGGAAAAGCGCCAATCGGAGTCGCGCAGCTTGCCAAAAAATACGGTATACCGGTCATTGCTGTTGCAGGCAGCGCCGACGATGATCTGCAGGCGGTTTACGAACACGGTATAGATCTGGTCATTGATGCTGTGCCAAAACCGGTAGCATTGAACGAAGCAATTGCAAATGCTGAAAAACTGATTACGAACGCCGGAGAAACGGCGTACCGGGCGTTTTGTTTGGCAAAACGTGCAGAAAAATAGTCCATGCCTGCTTCGACTTGCAGCCGTTCCGAAAAGAAGCAATGCCGTTTTTGAACTAAAAAAGCCATCAGGATATTATGCTGATGATGGCAAAGGATCAAAATGGGGACCGTAAAGCACATTTTACTTTTTGTGGGATATCTTTCGGGCAGGATCGTATCCCATCGATTTTTTAAATGCGGCAACGGCTTCCTCCATCTCCGGTGGTTTATTTTTAGTGGAAATCAAGCGTGCGGCCTGTCCCCCGCTTCCTCAAGTCATGGTTTGCCATTTTTTCAAGTGCTTTAATCGGTACCTTTTCGATCGTACAATCCTCTCCATCAAATTAAGTTTCTTTATTGTGGGGAATTCTTTTTGAATTGAAAATAAGAAAAATCGGACAAATTTTTGCAACCTGTCCGATTCTATCCGCTCTATTCTGCAACTTCTACACCAGGCACGGCCCGTTTATGTTTTCTTGCTGTATAGAAAATCAGGATTCCCCAAATCACAACAATTGCCGTATAGATGATGGTGTACCAGCTGCTGTCCGCATTGGCCAGTTTCAACAAAGTTTGGACATTACTGAACACAATCATGCCGCTTACAATCACGGCAAGCAAATGAGCCGGCATGATTTTGACAAGATAAGCTGCGATCGGCGCTGCGATCAGCCCACCCAACATCAGGGCAATCGTCCAGAGCCAGTTGATCTGCATGGCACCGAGGGATAAAAGAAAGCCGATGCTGGAAGCAAGAGAAACGGCAAATTCACTTGTATCCACCGAACCGATAACTTTCCGGGGTTCAATGTCATTCCTTGACAGCAATGCCGGCGTTGCAATCGGCCCCCATCCGCCGCCTCCGGTTGCATCGAAAAACCCTGCAACAAAACCAAGCGGAATAAAAAATGCATTGGATCGCGATTTCTTTCTGATTTTCAGAGTTCCGTGCGCATTGATTAAAAACCGGACGAGAATATAGATGCCCAGTGCAATAAGGAAAATGGAGATATAAGGTTTTAACGTACTTGCCGGAAGATGGCTGAGTACAGTCGCCCCAAGAAAAGCACCAACAGCCCCCGGAACAACCAATTTCCATATAATACCTTTATCGACATTTCCAAACTTCATATGGGAGACGCCGGATGCCGCCGTTGTAAAAACCTCCGCCAAATGTACGGAAGCCGACGCAACAGCCGGCGCAATCCCGAATGCCAGCAGCAGTGATGTCGAAGTGACCCCATAACCCATCCCGAGGGATCCGTCCACCAGCTGTGCGGCAAGACCTACAAGTGCTAAAACAATTAACTTTTGCATTGTCAATTTCCCCGCTTTCTTGACCGTATAATATTTGGTAATTCTGCCTGTTTAATAATTTCCAGCGTCAGCCTTTCGATAAAATCAGCCCCTTTCGATCAAGTGAAGTATTGCGCATAGGAGGGGCGGAAATTGGAAGAAAGAAAATTTGTACGCCAATTTACAAAAAAATCTTTCCGCCATTACGGAAAGACAGCGTTTTATGTATTTCGCTTATCTTCCAAAATGGTCCCCATTTTGCTGGACTTGGCACCTTACCGTGTGCTGGCAGGTTGTCGGACTTCATTGGGCCAGGTCCCTCCGTCACTCTTGATAAGTCTGTTGTTATGTCAATTTTATCAGAAAGTTGGTAAAAGTCAATGGAATTATTGTAAGTTTTTTTATCGGATTTATATGAAAGGTGAAGTTTGCTTACTTTTCCCCTATATAAGAACAGAAAAAAGCCCCATAAGATTGCAATCTATCTTATGGGGAAAGTTTATTTTGTATACCGGTTCGCATAGCACGAGGCCACAAATGCATCCGGCTTGATTTTCGGCTCCACGCCCATGGATTCCATGCGCGCGACCATTTCATTTACGAAATTGCTCGTTTTGTTCCGCCTGCCTGCGCCGATATCGATATGGCCTTCCATTGTAAAAGAGGCGCCTTCGTACAAATAAGGCAGAATAATATCGATCAGTTCGTTCTTTTTTTCTTCCGTAAACAGAGCGACAATTTCCTCGGTTAAAGATAATTCCAGCGAAATCCGTTCGTGCAAATGGTCCATTCTTCTCGGTACAACCGTTTTCCGGATGCAGGCCCATACACCGTGCCGTTCCTGCTGAATGACAATGCCGGTAATGAATAATGTGTACGTTCTGTGCACTTGTGAATCCGTCCCGACCATTAGGCGGTAATTGCCTTTCGGGTCGAGTTTCATAAAAGCGGCAATATGGAAAAATACTTCTTCGAATGACATATTTTTTTCCTGGAGGTTTTGAAACGACAACTTCATCTCTGCACCACCCATGGCCTTTTCCTTTATTATATGAAAGGCTTTTGTGATGTTGCAGCAAAAAGCTTTATTCAGCCGTTTCTTTTACCCGGAGAGACAAGGCAATCAGCACGGCTAAAATGATCAGGCATACGGTTGTTCCGATTTTACTGCTTCCGCCCAATAAAAATGCCAGAAAAATCCCCGCCAATGCCAAAAACGCAATCCAAGTTACAAACGGATATCCTTTTACGTGGAATGCCGGCCGCTTTTTATATGATTTCCGGAGTTTTAGCTGCGCCCCGCAAATAGCCATCCAGACAAGCAGCACGGTAAAGCCCGGGATCGCCATCAGATAGCTGATTACTTGGTCTGGTGTGAGATATGCCAAAACAATGCCGGCCAGGATAAACAGGGCGGTCAACAAAATACCGCTGTGCGGGATGCCTTTTTTGGAAATTTTTAGAAAAGCCCGCGGCGCTTCGCCGGACTGCGCCATGTTAAACAATGTCCTTGATGTGGCATAGATGCCGGAATTGGCTGCAGAAAGAACGGCAGTCAGCAGCACAAAATTCATAACATGTGCGGCAGCCGGAATGCCGGTGCTGCTAAAAACCTGTACAAATGGGCTTTCTGCGGATGAAACCTGATTCCACGGGATAATGCCGCAAATGATCAAAATCGGCAAAATGTAAAACAGCATCACACGCACCACGGTTTGCTTAATCACCTGCGGCAGCACTTTTTCACTGTTTTTTGTTTCCGAAACGGTCACGCCGATCAGTTCAGCCCCGCCGTAGGAAAACATGACGACAAGAAAGGCGCTGAACGTCCCGCCAAAGCCGTGCGGGAAAAAACCGCCGTGCGCGGTATAGTTGGACAAAGTGGAAGATGTCCCGGGGAATAAACCGAATAAAATAAGCCCGCCGAGCAAAATAAACGCGATCAGCGTAATGATTTTAATGCCGGCAATCCAAAATTCAAACTCGCCGTAATATTTGACTTCGATTAGATTGATCCCGATAATGAACGCGGCGCAAATAAAACTGAGCTGCCAAAGCGGCACGCCCGGGAACCAGTATTTCAAAAAACTGCCGGCCGCAATCAGTTCAACCACCGTGACAATAACCCAGTTAATCCAGTAAAGCCAGCCGATAATAAAGGAAATCCGGCTGCCGAACGCTTTATGGATCAGGTTTTGAACGTTCAGGCCCGGGTACACAAGCGCCATTTCCCCCAGCGCCAACATCACGATAAACAGAAGCACACCCCCGATGAAGTAGGCGAGGGCGACACTCGGACCTGCCAGGCTGACTGTATCCGAACTTCCTTTAAAAATGCCTGTCCCAATCATTCCGGCCAATGCGATAAATTGGACATGCCTTGGTGACAGGCCTTTTTGCAAATGCTGTTGATTTTTTTCCATATCTATCAATCTCACTTTTCACTTTTTTCATTGAACGCTTTTAAGTGTTAAAGCATCGTATTCTATTTTAACAGAAAAAAAGTAATTTTAATATACTCTTCATATGGTAAAAAAACCTGCGCATTCCCCTTTGCGCAGGTGGCAGGTGCGATGCTTATTTTTTGTCAAACCCCTGGCTTTGTACATAATTTTTCATATAAGCGCGGGCCGGTTCTTTGAAGAACTGCGCCATTTGGCCTGTCCAAGTGTCGCTCCGTTTGCCGTTTGTACGCTCGGTGTAATATTGCGAGATTGTTTCGTTATATTGCTGCAGCTGTTTTTTCAGCAAATTTTCGTCGTTTGGGTATTCTTCTTCAAAATAAATGTTTTCAACCGGCATGCGCGGTTTTTTCCCGGATGGGTTGGCCGGATAGCCGATTGTCATCGCAAATAACGGAAGAACATATTTTGGGATACGGAGCAGCTCCGAAACTTCCGGCAAGCGGTTGCGTAACCCCCCGACATAGCAGATGCCAAGCCCCATTGATTCTGCAGCGAGCGCGGCATTTTGCGCGGCCAATGCGGTGTCGATGAGCCCGACCATAAACTTCTCCGTTGTTTGTAGCGCCTCCGATACATCTACACCTTCCATTTCGGCAGATAGCTCGTGTTTATGGAAATCAGCACAGAAAATGAGAAGATGCCCGCATGTTTCCACATGCCGGTTCCCGGTCAATTCAGCAAGTTTTTTCTTCCGCTCCGGATCTTTTATGCCGAGGATCGTATAGGCTTGGACAAAATGCGATGTCGCCGCCGCCTGCGCGCTCTGGACGATCAGGCGGATTTGATCATCCGAAAGCGGCCGGTCTTCATATTGGCGGATTGAACGGTGGTTGAGGATCGTTTCAATGACTGAATTCATATTCGAACACTCCTGTCTAGAATGGGCTTAAATTTTACTATAGCACAGGAAAAAACTTCCCGCATGAAAGGTGCTTATGTCCATTTATAGGATGGTCATGCTGCGCCAAAAATAAAATAATTTTCTTTCGGTTTGAAAGCGTTATAATAAAAGAAAAGGTTTCAAGAAATGCAGCTTCGGGCAAAGTAGAAATGGAGCCTGCCCGCAGTGCATAGCGATATGGAGGGACGCGCCATGAAAAAAATCTTGAATGATCCGAAAAATGTGGTGGACGAAATGCTCAACGGCTTTGTGTATGCCAATGAAGGGAAAGTGGAACGGATTGAAGGGACGGGTGTGATTTACCGCACTTTCCAGGATGAAGGAAAAGTAGGGCTGGTCAGCGGCGGCGGAAGCGGGCATGAACCGAGCCATGCCGGTTTTGTCGGGGAAGGGATGTTGTCTGCGGCCGTCTGCGGTGAAGTGTTTACCTCGCCGACGCCGGATCAGATTTTAGAGGCGATCAAAAAAGCCGACCAGGGCGCCGGTGTGTTTTTGATTGTGAAAAATTATACTGGGGATGTGATGAATTTTGACATGGCGCAGGAATTGGCCGACATGGAGGACATCAAAGTAGAGAAAGTCATTGTCGACGATGACATCGCCGTTGAAGACAGCACGTACACGGCAGGGAGGCGCGGCGTTGCCGGCACTGTCCTTGTCCATAAAATTTTGGGTGCGGCCGCGGCGGAAGGCAAAACGCTTGAAGAAATCAAAGCATTGGCTGACCGGTTAGTGCCGAATATCAAAACGATCGGTGTTGCGGTTTCGCCGGCAACCGTTCCGGAAGTCGGAAAACCTGGCTTCCAGCTGGAAGAAGATGAAATGGAGTACGGCATCGGGATTCACGGGGAACCGGGTTACCGGCGCGAAAAAATCAAAACGTCGAAAGAAATTGCGGAGGAGCTTGTTGCCCAGCTGAAAAAAGCGTTCAACTGGAAGCGAGGGGACCGGTATGCGGTGCTCGTCAACGGGCTCGGCGCCACCCCGCTGATGGAGCAATATATTTTTACGAATGATGTCCATGCGCTTCTCGACCGGGAAGGACTTGCCGTTGATTTTAAAAAGGTCGGCAATTTGATGACATCAATTGATATGGCCGGAATTTCCCTCACACTTTTAAAGTTGGAAGATGAGGGTTGGCTTGCATTTTTAAAACAGCCGGTTTCAGTCCCAGCATGGGCATAAAGGAGGCGGCAGCATGTTAACAGCGGAAACAGCAGCAGCCTGGCTGCATGCATTTGCGGAAAAAATTAATGAAAATAAAGCTTATTTGAGCGAATTGGACAGCGCGATCGGGGACGGCGACCACGGCTCAAACTTGGCGCGCGGCGTGCAGGCGATGGAGGAGAAACTGCAGGCCGGCGGATTGGAAACCGTGCAGGATGTGTTGAAAACGGCCGCGATGGCGCTCATCGGCAAGGTCGGAGGCGCATCCGGCCCGCTGTACGGCTCCGCGCTGATTGCCATGGCAAAACAGGCCGGGGAGGATGAAAAAGATGTGGCCTCCATCGTGAAAGCCGGCCTTGATGGGATCCAAAAGCGCGGGAAAGCGGAAAAAGGCGAAAAAACAATGGTCGATGTCTGGGTTCCAGTATGTGAAGCGCTCAAATCCGGTGCCTTAACAAAAGAGGTGATCCAAAACGCAGTGGACGGGACGAAAGAAATGAAAGCGACAAAAGGGCGTGCGTCGTATCTCGGGGAACGTTCAGTCGGGCACCTTGACCCGGGTGCGGTGTCAAGCGGGTACTTGTTTGAAGCACTTTTGGAAGGCGGGATTTTGGATGAGTAAAAAAGCGGTCGGCATTTTGATTGTTTCCCATATTCCTGAAATAGCGGAAGGCGTGGCAGAACTGCTAAAGGAAGCCGCCAAAGACGTTTCCATTACATACGCGGGCGGAACGGACGACGGCGGCGTTGGCACAAGCTTTGAAAAAATCAATACGGCTATTGCCAAAAACGAAGCCGATGATGTTTTTGCCTTCTACGATCTCGGGAGTGCAAAAATGAATTTGGAAATGGCGATGGAAATGTCTGATAAATATATCCGACTGATGGACACTGCCCTCGTCGAAAGCGCATATACCGCCGCAGCCCTCATCCAGGCCGATGCGGAACTCGACAACATCCTCAAGCAGCTTGAACAGTTAAAGGTGAAATAATAACACCCCCGGTCCGGTGCGTGCCGGGGGATTAACGTTTCAAGCTGATCCCGTATAGGCGCAGCTTTTTATAAACAGTGGTTCTTGATATGCCTAAGATTCTAGATACTTTGCTTACGTTAAATCCGTTATTTTCCAACAATACTAAAAGCTGTTTTTTTTCCGGATATTCTTCCGTTTTTTCACTTTCAATGTTCCCAACCTGCTGTATGATTTCATTTCTGCTTCGTAAATATGGGTCTAAAAATTCAGGCCCAATAAGATGGTTAAATCCTGATAAATAATAGCACCGCTCGATGATGTTTTCCATTTCTCTAATATTGCCGGGCCATTCATATTGTTTAAAAATATGAATGGTATCGGTTGTGAATGCTTTATGGGTATGATTTTTCCGATTAAGCTGCATTAAAAAATACTGCGCTAATTCAGGAATATCGTTCGGTCTTTTTCTTAAAGGCGGGAGTTCAATCTGAAACACATTAAGGCGGTAATACAAGTCGCTCCTGAAAGATCCGTTATAGGCAATTTCGTCCCGGAGGTTTTTATTTGTCGCGGCGATAATTCTTACATCGACCGGGATAGGCTTGTGGTCACCGATTCTTGTAATCTCTCTTTCCTGGAGGACTCTCAGCAGCGTAACCTGCAAATCAAGCGGCATTTCTCCAATTTCATCGAGAAAAACTGTTCCTCCATTTGCCTCTTCAAATAATCCTTTTTTTCCTCCTTTTTTTGAACCGGTAAAAGCCCCTTCTGTATAACCGAAAAGTTCGGAGTGAATCAATTCTTTTGGAATGGCGCCGCAATTGATGGCAATGAATGGCTGATTTTTCCGCAAACTTTCATTATGGATAGCATTGGCAAATAACTCTTTCCCTGTTCCGCTTTCTCCGATAATCAAAACGTTTGCGTCTGTTTTAGCGGCAGTTTCCGCAATATGTACGGCTTCGAGAAAAGAGGGGTCTGCCCCAATAATGTGCTGGAAGGAGGATTTGGTGGCCGGCTGGCTATTTTCAGTTTCTTTATGTCCTTCTTTTACAAAAATAAAGTAAAAATCTTCCCAGCGTTTCATGCGGATTTCATATGCTTCATCGCCAATTCGCTTGCGCAAATGCTTCTCTGCTGCAGAACGATTGCTTAATTCTGCCAAATCCGAAGATAGGGCATCAATTAATAGAGGCTGGCTGTTGACGAAGTGTTCCGCCAGATTGTTGGCAAATACAATACTATTCCGGTATAAAATAATCAATCCTTCAAGCTGGTTGAGGTTCGTTCCATTTACGATATGTTCAAGCAGCATGGCTTTTTTTCTTTCGGTTATCAGCTTGGAAAAAATATCTGCATACAATCCGATATGTTTGATGGCTTGCCCCAGTTCTTCCTCCCCGCCGTCATTTGTGATTATACCGAGGACACCGGCTGTTTCATGAAATATTTTTATTGGAATGCCTATCGTCGTTAGGTTTTTTAACAAGGGATGCTGATGGTGGCAGCCCGTTACAATGCTGCATGCTTCCCGTTTTATGGCTCTGCCGAATCCGTTTTCTCCGATATCTTCAAGTTTCCATTTTGAACCTATTGGGAAATCAATGTTTGTATAGTTAGAAAACTTTTCAATTAAATAACCATCCTGATTGATGAGAAGAAAATCATAAGGAAATTTTTGCGCAATGTCTTCAAAAAAATAAAAGTGCTCCGACCATTTCTCTTGCTCGAGATGTAACTGTCCCTGTTTTAAAAACATCATATCAGGCTGGATCGTGTTTGGATTTTTAAATAATGGATTTGGGTGGGTATTTAATAAAAAAGGTGCCGGTTCAATTGGTATATCAGATTGCCATACAATATCAAAACCGCCGCTTTTATTCACTTTTCCGATTCTGGAAAACTGCCATAAATGGTGGTTGTTTTCATCAAATCGTATATCTCCTTGGGGTGCTTCAAAAGAAGACCGTGCCAATGCCTTTCTTAATGAATCGGTTGAAAGTGAATCTGTATGATGTAGAGCATCATCAAGAAGGTAAATGCTGTTATAGGCATTTTCCATCACTGAACTGATGACATTTTAATGATAAACCGCTTGAAAATGCTTAACGAATGCTTCATTCTTTTTCGTTTGGACGGAGCTGAAATAAGGAAAAGATGAGTACAGATTAAGATGATAATTTGGACCCAGTGCATGTATTTCAGTTTCAGCCGTAATCGGGCTGCAAATTGGATGTGTAAACCCGGAATCATAATATTGCTTATAAAAGGCAACGACACTATCACCAACCAATGTGGAAAATATAATATCAGGCTCGATACGTTCAATTTCATGCAATGCCGCTTCAAAATATTGGTTGCCAAGCGGATGGTAAGATTCCCCTATGATTTCCCCATGATATTCACTTACTAGCCTTTTAATATGTTTATTTGTTTCCCTCGGAAAAATATAGTCAGAACTGATTAGATAAAATGTTCTCCCAAGTTGTGTAATGATCCATGGCACAAAGAACTGGAGCTGCTGATTTGGCAGCGCACCAGTGTAAAATACCCACCGGTTTTCTTCGCTTCCTTCATATAAAGTGGGATAAATTAAAAGAATATCTTCGTCCTCCAGCACCGGAAGCAGGGCTTTTCTGCATGCTGAAGTATACGTTCCGACTAATATATCGACTTTATCTTCTTTTATGAGCTTTCTCGCCCTTTCAACTGTTATTAAAGGATCAGAAACAATATCCCCAAAAAAAGAGATAACGGGACGTCCATTTATTCCCCCTTTTTCATTTATTTCGTTTATCGCAAGAGACGCAGCCTGATACTGCCCGGTTTCCGTAACTGCTGTAGGTCCGGTCAATGAAAATAAAAGCCCGATGCGTATACTTTCATTTCCCATATTATGACACCTTTCATTACAAATTAAGGAGTATATATTCATTATAGACAAAAAATACATATTATCAAGAATTTTTACAAAAAAATGAACAAGATGTTCATCAACATTAACAATTATTTGTACATATTGTTAACACGTTATGTTAGAAAAAATAACAAAATATTAAAAAACTGTTTCTCATACTGTTTAAAAAATTGGCACACTTCTTGCATTTATATAAAGTGTAAAAAATGATAGGAGGTATTCACATGCCAGTAGGAACGATTTCTTCTTCTCAAGATACTGTAGGAATTGCTGTTGTCAATTATCAGGTGCCGGTTTTGGAAAGTCAAGAAGAGGTGTTGGAAAATTGCCGGAACATTGCATCCATTGTAGAAGGAACAAAAATGGGTTATCCCGGATTAGACATCATTGTGTTCCCTGAATATTCCACCCAAGGGTTCCATCCGACGAAATGGAATGAACTGTGTACGACGATACCTGGGCCGGAAACGGATATTTTTGCGGAAGCATGCAGGAAAAATAAAGTATGGGGCGTGTTTTCAATCACGGGAGAAATCAACCCGAAAGGCAATCCATATAACTGTTTTGTATTGATTGATGATCAAGGAGAAATTAGGATGAATTACCATAAAATTAACCCTTGGGTGCCGAAAGAACCTTGGTATCCGGGTTCGGAAACGATGGTCGTGGAAGGTCCGAAGGGATTGAAAATCGGAGCTAATATTTGCTATGACTCCAATATGCCTGAGATTGTCCGGGATACAGTCATGAAAGGCGCAGAACTGGTGATCCGCATACAAGGTTATATGTATCCGTCAAAAGAACAACAAATTAAACTGGCAAGCATCCGTGCCTGGGAAAATTTAACTTATTTTGCGGTTGCCAATATGGCCGGTCGGGATAAAGTATATTCTTACTTTGGACACTCCAATATTGTAAATTTTGATGGCGCAATATTGGCTGAATGCGGGAGTTCTCCGGATGAGGTTACATATGCGGAACTATCTATTTCCGCAATCCGGAATGCACGAAAAAATTGGACGGCTGAAAATCATCTGTTCAATTTGACGCATCGTGGATATTCAGCCGTTGAGAATGGCGTTGCAGATTGCCCTTATTCTTTTTACAAAACATGGACAGAGGATCCGAAAAAGGCAAAGGAAATTTGTGAAAATCTGACTAGAACGACGCCGGAACAAGTGGAGGAACGTGAAAAAGAAACGGTATAAAGTGATTCATCTGCTTTACGCACCAAAAATTACAAGGGGGAATTGAAATGGAACATGACAGCACATATTCCATTCCAACAACAGCTCCAAAATCGAAAGCAAAGCCAAAAAGGAAATTCAATTCCTGGGTCAATAACCCTGTCTTGGAAGATTATGCATTGCGGTATGCACCAAAATCTTTCCGAAAATGGTCTGAATTTTCAGTATCAAGTTCGGCTCTCGGAGGCATCGCGTTTTTAGCTGACTTTGCAATCGGCGCTTCAATCTCCGTCTCTTATGGCTTTACGAATGCGTTCTGGGGAATTGTTGCTGCGGCAGTTATCATTTTTTTAACAGGCATTCCAATTGGCTATTATTCAGCGAAATATAATGTTGACATGGATTTGTTGACAAGGGGTGCCGGATTCGGGTATCTGGGGTCAACATTAACCTCATTAGTTTACGCAACTTTTACGTTTATTTACTTTTCCACAGAAGGGGCCATTATGGCGCAGGCTTTGGAGGTGTATTTCCATCTCCCGTTAGCGATTGGATATTTAATCAGCACCATAATTGTCATTCCGCTCGTTTTATTCGGTATGACGGCCTTATCAAAATTGCAAGTATGGACGCAGCCGATATGGCTTGTTTTGATGATAGCGCCAATCTTTGCGATTCTAGCAAAAGATCCGCAGACGTTTAGCGCATGGTTGCATTTTGGAGGTAACTCACCGAGCGGAACAGCGTTTAATCCGCTGTTTTTTGCAATGGCATCAGGTGTTGTATTATCGTTGATCACTCAAATCGGGGAACAAGCAGACTATTTGCGCTTTATGCCGGATCAAACGGCCAAAAATCGCAAAAAATGGCTGTGGGCCGTCATCTTATCGGGTCCTGGTTGGATCATTCTTGGAGCGTTCAAGCAATTGAGCGGTTCATTTCTTGCTTCCTATATTGCCCCCAGTGTCGGGCTTGAGAAAGCAAATGAACCAATTCAAATGTTCGTAAAAGCATTTGGCGAATTTATTCCGAGCACATTTGTTGTTCTGACCATAGCTACCTTTTTTGTATTGCTGTCCCAAATCAAAATTAACGTTACAAATGCTTATTCCGGTTCTTTATCATGGTCAAACTTCTTTTCGCGGATTTTGCACTTCCATCCGGGCCGCGTCGTATGGCTAATGTTGCAGGTTGCCATTGCGATTACTTTGATGGAAGCCGGGCTGTTCAATTTCCTCAATACTGTATTAGGCTTTTATTCGAATGTGGCTGTTGCCTGGATTGGTGCCATTGTCGCCGATTTGGTCATAAACAAGAAATTGTTGAAAATCAGCCCGCCTTATATTGAGTTTAAAAGGGCCCATTTATATAACTTTAATCCCGTTGGCTTCGGTTCTATGATCATTGCTTCGGTTGTTTCGATATTGGCTTACTTTGGCGTATTCGGTGCAGTGCTGCAGGCATTTTCGCCTTTCCTATCTCTTGTACTTGCGTTTATCCTCGCTCCAATCATTGCGATTGCGACAAAAGGAAAATACTATATTGCGCGGAAAAACCCGTTGATGCAAACCGAACTGGAGATGGCTGCCAGCTTAATGTTGGAAGATAAAATAGAAGCACTTACTGAAAGCCGCCATGAACATCACCATTACCATGTTAACGGCAATAGTGAAGTGACCTGTTTGGTGTGCGGATTTGACTATGAACCAATGGACAGCACATACTGCCCGTTCCATCAGGGAATGATTTGTTCTCTTTGCTGCAGCTTGGAAAAAGACTGCCATGATATGTGCAAAAAAACAAAATTGTGATTCTGTTTATCTATCAAAAATATTTTTCATGTAAGAGGAGGAATTGTACATGGGAAGCATTGGCAGTATGACAAAACCGACAGAAGGGTTTTTGGCGGCATTGATTCAGTATCCTGTGCCGGTAGTAGATTCACGAAGCGATATTGATAAGCAAATCCAGCAAATTGTAAAAATGATCCATTCTACAAAAGCTGGCTATCCTGGAGTGGAGTTAATTGTATTCCCTGAATACAGTACGCAAGGGTTAAATACGAAGAAATGGACAACGGATGAATTTCTTTGCTCAGTACCCGGTCCGGAAACGGATATTTTCGGGGAAGCTTGCAGGGAAGCGGGTGTCTATGGTGTGTTTTCGCTTATGGAAAAAGATCCGGGTGGGGATGCGCCTTTTAATACGGCGGTGATTATTGACCCGAAAGGTGAAATTATTTTGAAATACAGAAAGCTGAACCCGTGGGTACCGATTGAACCGTGGCAGGCAGGTAATCTTGGAATGCCAGTATGTGACGGACCGGGTGGAAGCAAACTTGCAGTGTGCATTTGCCATGACGGCATGTTTCCGGAAATCGCAAGGGAAGCTGCTTACAAAGGTGCAAATGTGCTCATCCGGATTTCGGGTTACAGCACGCAAGTAAACGACCAGTGGATTTTAACGAACCGGTCTAATGCTTGGCATAATTTGATGTACACTTTGTCTGTCAATCTTGCAGGTTATGACGGCACTTTCTATTATTTTGGCGAGGGCCAGGTATGTAATTTTGATGGAACAACATTGGTACAGGGCCACCGTAATCCATATGAAATTGTTACTGCTGAAATTTATCCAAAATTAGCAGATCAGGCAAGATTGGATTGGGGGCTTGAAAATAATATTTATAACCTTGGAACGAGAGGTTATGTGGCTACGCCGGGCGGGGTGAAAGAAAATCCGTATACTTATATAAGGGATCTGGCCGAGAACCGGTATAAACTTCCTTGGGAAGATGACATCAAAATCAAAGACGGTTCTATATATGGCTATCCGGCTAAAAATCCTGTAAAAAGTTAACGACAAAGTACGCAAGGGAAAACCTTGCGTACTTTTGTCTGTAATTCTGAAAATTTAATGTTGAAGAAAATATATTAATATTGTATGATTATGTTAATAAATATAACATAAGTTGAAAGAAAACCTTACATATTCAATTTTGCTTGTTCATAGGAGGAGATATTTTGAAACTAACCCCCAGAGAAACTGAAAAGCTCCTGATTGTGGTGGCGGCGGACCTTGCCAGAAGGCGGCAGAAACGCGGCTTGAAGTTGAACTATCCGGAAGCTGTCGCGATTATTACATATGAAGTGCTGGAAGGGGCAAGGGACGGCAAAACAGTGGCGGAGCTGATGCAGTACGGTGCCACGATTTTAAAAAGAGAAGATGTTATGGAAGGTGTGCCGGAAATGATTCCCGATATTCAAGTGGAAGCGACATTTCCGGACGGCACAAAACTGGTGACAGTCCACAATCCGATCCGGTAAAGGAGGCAGGGGGATTTGATTCCTGGCGAGTACATATTAAAAAATGAACCGATTGTGTGCAATGCAGGCAGGAAAACGGTAAGGCTTTCGGTTATGAACCGCGGCGACAGGCCGGTGCAGGTCGGTTCGCATTTTCATTTTTTTGAAGTTAATCAAGCCCTTGAAATGGACCGCTCCAAGGCGTATGGGATGCACCTGAATATTCCGGCGGGAACGGCTGTCCGGTTTGAACCGGGGGATGAAAAAGAGGTTGAACTGGTGGCGTTTGCCGGGAAAAGGGAAGTTTATGGCTTAAACAATAAAACAAACGGTCCGCTTAAAAAGGAGGGGAAAACATGAGTTTTTACATGCCGCGCAGGCAATATGTGGATATCTTTGGCCCGACAACCGGTGATGCGGTCAGGCTGGCAGATACAGAGCTTTTTATCGAGATCGAAAAAGATTATACCGTTTACGGTGATGAAGTGAAATTCGGCGGTGGCAAGGTGATCCGCGACGGGATGGGACAGCATCCGCATGCCGCAAGCGATGAATGCCCGGATCTTGTCCTGACGAATGCGATTATCCTCGATTATACAGGCGTTTATAAAGCGGATATCGGCATTAAAGACGGGATCATATCCGCAATCGGCAAAGCTGGCAACCCGCTTTTAATGGACGGGGTGGATATCACAATCGGCGCATCGACGGAGGTCATTGCGGCGGAAGGGATGATTGTGACAGCCGGTGGAATTGATGCGCATATTCATTTTATCAGTCCACAACAAATTGAAACGGCGCTTGCTTCTGGGATTACGACCATGATCGGGGGCGGGACGGGGCCGGCAACCGGGACGAATGCCACAACTTGTACGCCGGGGTCCTGGAATATCCACCGCATGCTCGAGTCTGCCGAAGCTTTTCCGATGAATCTCGGCTTTCTCGGCAAAGGCAACTGTTCTGCCGAAGCGCCTTTAAATGAACAAATTGAAGCAGGGGCGATCGGTTTGAAACTGCATGAAGACTGGGGGTCAACGGCTTCTGCGATTGATACTTGCCTGAAAGTTGCCGACTCTTATGATGTTCAGGTTGCCATTCATACGGATACGCTGAATGAAGGTGGTTTTGTTGAGGATACGTTAGCGGCGATCGGGGGTCGTGTCATCCATACATACCATACGGAAGGCGCGGGCGGCGGGCATGCGCCGGATATCATCAGGGCGGCAAGTTACCCGAATATTTTGCCGTCCTCGACCAACCCGACCCGACCTTTTACCGTCAATACGCTGGAAGAACATTTGGATATGCTGATGGTCTGCCACCATCTGGATGCCAATATTCCGGAAGATATCGCTTTTGCCGACTCCCGGATCCGCAAAGAAACGATTGCGGCGGAAGATATTCTTCATGATATGGGCGTTTTCAGCATGATTTCTTCCGATTCACAGGCAATGGGCCGGGTCGGAGAAGTGATCATGCGCACATGGCAGACAGCCGACAAAATGAAAAAACAGCGCGGCAAGCTTCCGGAAGATAAAGGTGTCGGGGATAATTTCCGGGTGAAACGTTATGTCGCCAAATACACGATCAACCCGGCAATTGTCCACGGAATTTCCGAATATGTCGGTTCCATTGAAGTCGGTAAGTTTGCCGATCTGGTTGTGTGGCATCCTGCGTTTTTCGGCGTCAAGCCGGAACTCATTTTAAAAGGCGGTATGATTACCTATAGTACAATGGGTGATCCGAATGCCAGCATCCCGACGCCGCAGCCGGTCTTGTACCGGAATATGTTCGGCGCTTTTGGAAAAGCGAAGCATGAAACATGCCTTACGTTTGTATCAAAGGCTGCTTATGAAAAAGGCATCCACCGTGAACTTGGGCTGAAGAAGCTGGTAAAACCGGTCCAAAACATCCGCAAACTGTCGAAAAAAGATCTGCCATTTAATGACAAGACGCCGAAAATTGAAGTGGACTCACAAACGTATGAAGTCAAAGTGGACGGGGAACTGGTGACGTGCGAGCCGACTGAATCAGTCCCGATGGCGCAGCGCTATTTTTTATTTTGAGGTGAGAGGAAATGATCGTTGAAAAAGTGGTTGGCAATATAGAGGGAATAGAAAATACGGATCTGCACATTGAACGTGTTTATATGGCTAGCGATGACCTGCTGAAAAGAGTAAAGCGCGTCGTGACGGACCGTGGCAGGGAAATAGGCATCCGCTTAAAAGAAAACTGGGAATTGCGGGACGGCGATATTTTGTATATGGACAGCCGAAATATGATCGTGATCTCGGTATTGGAAGACGATGTGCTGACGATCATGCCGGAATCGATGCGGCAGATGGGGAAAATTGCCCACCAACTCGGGAACCGGCACTTGCCGGCCCAGTTCGAAGGAAATGACATGATTGTCCAATACGATTATCTGGTGGAAGAACTGCTTCAGCAGCTTGGTATCCCGTACCGGCGCGAGAATCGGAAAATGAAGCAGGCATTCCGCCATATTGGGCACCGCCATGATGCATAACTGGTATCCGCTTTTCCAGCTCTGCGATTCGAATTTTCCGTCAGGGGCTTTTTCACACTCGCTTGGTTTTGAAACTTATTTCCAAAAGCACCAGCTGCAGGACAGGGAAAGTTTGGAAAAAGCCATTTCCCTCTACATCCGCAGACAGCTTATTTTTACTGATGGTCTGGCCTGCAAGCTGGCGTATGAAGCTGCGGAAAAAGAGGACAATCATGCCTTGGCTGAAATTGACCGGCTTTTAATTGCTTCTTGCTTGGCGAGGGAATCGCGGGAAGCCGGCTGCAGAATGGGGAAGCGGATGGCAAAAGTGTGCGCAGAGCTGTATCCTTCACCGCTGCTTAGTGGTTATTTAAAAGGGGTGCAAGAAAAAAAGCTGCACGGCCATCCGGCAATTGTATTTGCGCTTGTCGGATGCCAAATGCGTGTGCCGAAAGAAACGGTTATCGGCGTTTACTTGTTTTCGGCGGTTTCCGCACTTGTGCAAAATGCGGTGCGCGGCATTCCGATCGGGCAGACGGACGGACAGCGCATTTTAACGAACATTCAGCCTGAAATGAACGAAGCGGTTGCCGTGATTTCACAATTTTCGACTGAAGATTTGGGAGTTTCCTGCCCTGGGCTTGAGATTGCCCAGATGCAACATGAAAGGCTGCATGTACGTTTGTTTATGTCTTAATTTTCAAGAAAAGGGGTTGGTACGATGGAACCGGTTCGGATTGGAATCGGTGGTCCGGTTGGTGCTGGCAAAACGATGCTTGTTGAAAAATTAACGCGGGCAATGTATGAAGAGTTCAGTATGGCCGTTGTTACGAATGATATATATACAAAAGAAGACGCTTTGTTTTTGGAAAAACACAGCGTGCTGCCGAAAGATCGGATTATTGGTGTTGAAACGGGAGGCTGCCCGCACACGGCGATCCGGGAAGATGCCAGCATGAATTTCACAGCCATTGATGAGTTGAAAGAAAGGCACCCGGATTTGGATTTGATTTTTATTGAAAGCGGCGGGGATAATCTTGCGGCGACTTTCAGCCCTGAACTGGCCGATTTTTCCATTTATATCATCGACGTTGCCCAAGGGGAAAAAATTCCGAGAAAAAACGGGCAGGGGATGATTAAATCGGATTTGTTTATCATTAATAAGATCGATCTCGCCCCGTATGTCGGAGCAGATCTTGAAGTCATGAAACGGGATACAATTGCGGCAAGAGGGGATAAGCCGAATATTTTTACCAATTTAAAAGAAGAAATCGGGCTTGCGGAAGTAGTGGACTGGATTAAGCAAAACGCGCTGCTGCATGGTTTGGAATCATGAGCTATACCGGAAAAATTGAACTTGAGGTTGTGAAAAAACAGCAGAAAACGGTTCTTTCCTCGTGCTACCAGGAAGGGGCTTTTAGAGCGAGCCGCCCGATTTATACGGATGAAGAGATGCCGCTAGTGTATTTGGTCCATGTCGGCGGCGGTTATGTCGACGGAGACAGTTATTATACGGTGTTAAAGCTGGAGGAAAGCGCGGCACTAACAGTGGCAACGCAGTCTTCCACGAAGGTTTATAAAACCCCTGTGCGGCCGGTTTCACAAAAAACGGCCATCCATTTAAAAAGCGGGAGTGTCCTCGAATATGTGCAGGATCCTTTAATTGCTTATGAAGCCGCTCGGTTTGTACAGGAAACATCTGTATACATGGAAGGCGGGGCAAGCCTTTTTTACAGTGATATCATTACCCCCGGATGGGCACATGACGGCAGCCTTTTTGCTTACGGGTGGATCCGTTCAAAGCTGAAGGTATGGATAGATGGGGAACTCATTTTATTTGATCATTTGCGTCTGGAGCCGGATCACGATATTGGCGGTATACTGCAGATGGATGGGTTTACGCACTTAGGCACATTTACGGCTGTTCATCCTTTGGCCGGACGAGAATTTCTGGATGCGCTTTATGAAAGGCTGGAGGGAATGGATGCCGGTCTGCGGTTCGGACTTTCCATCCTGCCGCCGGGATACGGAATGGTGCTGAGAGTGCTGGGGAATCGCACCGGGTCCGTTGAACGGTTGATCGAAGCGGCCCGCACGTTTGCAAGAGAAACTTTGTTGCATAAAGACAGTCTGTTTCTACGGAAATATTAAAATAGAGGAGAAGAAGATGGATGCAATCGATTTGTTTTCAGTGTTGGCATTGGGATTTTTGCTTGGGATGAAGCATGCTTTGGAGCCTGACCATCTGATTGCCGTTTCAACGATTGTCTGCCGCAGCAAAAAATGGTGGAAATCATCGCTGGCCGGTGTCTTTTGGGGGATCGGGCATACATCGATGCTGCTTCTTGTTGGCCTCGCGCTTATGCTGTTAAAAACGGAAATGGCCGAAAAATGGTCGTTGTCATTCGAGTGTCTCGTCGGCCTGGTGATTATTTATTTCGGTGCATCTGCCTTCTTGTCGGCAAAACGATTGCACGAAGCCGGCCATGTCCATCCGCATGCATCCGAAAAACTTTCTTATTTTAAAACATTATTGATCGGTTTAATTCATGGCCTTGCCGGAAGCGGGGCAATGGTGCTGCTGACGATGAGCACCGTGGACGGGCTGTGGCAGGGGATGCTTTATATCCTGTTTTTTGGAGCGGGGACAGTACTCGGGATGCTTTGCTTTACAACACTGATCGGCATTCCGTTTACCTTCAGTTCAGGCCGGCTCTCCTTAAATAAACGGCTCGTGCAGGCAACCGGGGTGATCAGCGTCCTTTTTGGCCTGCATTATATTTACAAGCTTATGGTTACAGACGGATTATTAGAGCTGTGGAGTCGATGACGAGAAACTCCTAACCTATTGGAAAAATAGGCGGGAGTTTTTTATTTTTGGTTATGTTGGTGATCCGGACAGCCTCAGGATTATGCCCTCGACCATCAACAGTAAAGCAGATTATGATTTTTTGACAAATGGCACCACGGCATTTAAGATGGGGGTATCGGAGTTGCTTGGCAGGCATCCGGACGTTTTGAAGGAGAGACAAAAATGGAAATCACCATCCCGATAGATTTTGAACAGATGAAAGAAGTTAAAGTGGAACTGACGCGGTTTATGATGTCATATAAGTTCGCGCTCCATGAAGTGATGACGAAGATTAATATTTTAAAAGAGGAGTTCCAATACATTCACGACTATAATCCGATTGAACATGTAAAATCGCGGTTAAAGTCGCCGGAAAGCATTTTAAATAAAGTGTACAGAAAAGGGTATGAATTATCCCTTGATTCGATCCGGGAAAATATCCGTGATATTGCCGGTGTCCGGATTACGTGTTCATTTGTTTCCGACATTTATGAAATCAGCAGAATGATCCAAAACCAAAAAGATGTGAAACTGATAGAATGCAAGGACTACATTAAAAATCCGAAGCCGAATGGCTATCAGAGCCTCCATTTGATTATCCAGATCCCGATTTTTATGTCGGACAGGGAAGAGCAGATGTATGTTGAAATCCAAATCCGCACGATTGCAATGGACTTTTGGGCAAGCCTGGAGCATAAAATTTATTATAAATATGACCAGGATGTGCCGCGCCATTTGAAGCAGGAACTGAAGGAAGCGGCACTGCAGGCGGCACAGCTTGATTTGAAAATGGAAAAGATCCAAAAAGAGATGAAAGAAATTAAAAGGCGGAACAGCGAAAAAAGCGCGCATCAGCTGGTGATAGATTCAGAAATGCTGCAAATTCCAGAAGAGCTTTTTAAAGCGGCTTTAAACGATACGAATAGGAAGGGATCGATTTGATCATCAATTTGAACGATATGCCAAGGTTCATTCGGTTTGAAATGGAAAAATTAGGCGAAATGATTGCGCCAAAACTAAAAAAAGCTAACCAATATGCGTTTTGGTCAAAACCGCTCATTTTTGTTGCGGCGCTCAATTTATTTTTATTGCTGATTGTATTGCCAAAGCAGAACCAGTCAATTCCGCTTTTGGTTTTTTGTGCGTCAGCCGGGGCCTTTGGCGTGGCATTGCTGCAGGAGTCGCGGATATTAAGGAAAGAGATTATGAAGTTCAGCTTTTCCTATATGATGAAACGGATTGAAAAAAGCGATATCGTTCCCGAAACGGTGAAAAAACGTTACACTGCGTTGATTCAAAATGAACCTGTCAATATTTTTCTTCATTTCATCCATTTTTTAGAAGAAGAGCACGGCAGTGGAAAGGATGCTTATTAAAATAAAAAATCCGTACAGCCATTGAAGGCGTGCGGATTTTTTACACGGCTTATACGAGCAGGTTTAAGATCACTTCATTTGTCAGGTTCGGGACGATTTCCAACGAATAATGCATTTCCATCCGTTCGAGTTTTTTATGGGCGTCCATTCCGTATGGCCCGATGTTGATGACCGGCACATTTAAGGCTCGGATTTTTTCATAGTCGACGCAGAGTTTCGTTCCCCAGGCAGGGTTATTTTTCGCCATTGCATCAATTTCTTCCGCACTGTCGCTGATGGCAACGAAACTCATATCAGAAATATACGGGAAAAAGTTTCGCGTCACGATCGGATGAGGGTAGTGCGGCTGTACGGCGGCCACGGCTTCATCCAATGCCTTAAGCAACGCCCGTTCTTTTTCATTTTTTCCGGGAAGTTCCACGCGCGGCGAGTAAAGCGACGAATAAAACACGATGATGGCGGGGCTTTTGTCTGCCATCCATTTCCACGCTTCTTCCACGGCTTTTGCTGCAAACATGCGCGTATCCAGTTCCTTGTTTCGCAAAAGCCATCCTTTAAAATCTTCCATATGTCTTGTAAAAGCAGAACCGTGTTCGGCAATCAAAATATTCTCCATCTCTTCGTATAACAGCACCCTCGGTTTCCATGAGGTCTTCCCGAAACACTCCCCACTCATCTCCGCAAACCGGCGTTTTCTGTTTTCAAATGTTGCAAGTGCCGCTTCAAACGCTTCGGCAGCAACTTTCTTTAATTTTTCCAGTACTTCTTTCGGCGACCAAGAGTAACTGAAAAAATTATAGTAAACATAAGAGGCGAGCGCCGTTTGTACCGTGTAGGACGGCTTCAGATCGGTTTGTTTTAATGACACCGGCGGCATCGTTGTTTCCCCAAAGGCACGGTTGCAAAGTTCCGGGTTGTAATCGATCCGTTTGGTGAGCTCGGCTGCAATCAAATTCGGATCCAGGCCTTCAAAACAAGCCCCTACATGCGTTTCCGCGCCGGTAATATAAAAAGAAGGAAGCAGTTTGCCGATTGTCCCTTTGTAAATGTAGCGGTTTTCGTCGCCTTCAAAGCGCGGGGCGACAAAATCAGCATTGATGGCCGCAATGTACGCAAGTCCGTGTTCTTCTTTCAATTTTTGGAATGTATCCAACGCGCTTAACACCCCGTGTGATCCGTCTTCTTCATCGCACTCCGCCAATAACAGTAAATTTCCGGCCAGTTCTTTCGGATGCTCTGCGTAATATTGAATGAGGAAAAGATGGGAGGCAAGCCCGCTTTTCATATCCAGAATGCCCCTGCCGAACAGCCAACCCCCGGATTGCAAATGGTTTTTAGCCTGATCCAGAAGCGGCTCCTCCTGCAAAGCTTCCATCAGTTTCTCGGGGTCGCACGCATAAGACTTCAGCCTGTTAAAATCATCGGTTCCGACCGTATCGGTATGCCCCATCAGAATGACAGTCCGGCCGCTTTTTCTCTTTTTCCCTTTTACAAGAGCAAAAACATTGTACCTTTCCAGGTTATCATCGGTTGTCCGCTGCAATATAAGATGCGTCGGGTGCTTTTTGTAATATGGCAAATCCGACAGCCACCCGAAGATTTTTCGGGCAATTATCTTTTCCCCTTCTGTATTGACAATGCTTTCGATCTGCATGAGCCGGTTTGTCCAGGCAAGCACTTTTTCACGGCAAGGCAGCATTTTAAAAGACCCCTTCCTTATGTAAAAAATTCGTTATCTTCTTCCATTGTAACGCCGAAGCGTCTTCTTGTCGTGATGAAAAAGGCGGGGAGGGAGCATAATAAACACAACAACCTTACGAAGGGGAATTGTGATGAAGCGGTTTTGCTGGATTCTATTTATACTGTTAATCATTTTATCAAGCGTCCATCCGGCTAAAGCTGCGCGGAAAACAAGAAATGATTTCGAAAAAACGGACCATGCTTTCTGGAATTTGAAAACGGATGAAAAAATGGTGGCGATCACGTTTGATGACGGCCCGGATCCCGTATATACGCCGCAAATCCTGGATACGCTTGAAAAATACCATGCGAAGGCCACTTTTTTTGTGATCGGTGCCCATGCCGAGGAAAACCCGCATATCATTCAGCGCGAGGTGGAGGAAGGACATGAGGTGGCAAACCATACGTATCACCACTTCTCCCGGTTTGCCGGCAAAAAGGTATTGGCAAAAGAACTGGCGCAAACGAGCGACACGATCCAAAGCATCTCAGGGTACCGCCCTTCGCTGTTCCGCCCTGTTGGGGGGTATTACAATGACACGATCATCCAAACAGCGATTAAAGGGAATTATGAAGTGATTTTATGGTCGTGGCACCAGGATACGGAGGATTGGAAAAGGCCTGGAGCTGATAAGATTGCCCGGCATGTTATTTCGTCAGTCCGGCCGGGGGATATTATTCTGCTTCATGATGCAGGGGGAGACCGGAGCCAGACGGTAAAAGCTTTGGATACGATTTTAAAATTTTTAACAAAAGAAGGATATGAATGTGTTACGGTTTCGGAAATGCTGTACCGCGCCAAATCGATTATTCCAAAGTTCCAGCTGTTTCCGTCCGATTAAAAATAAAGCTGCAGCTTACCTGTGCAGGATCTGCAGCTTTCCGGCTTATTCGAAATTGAGCCGGTAATCTTCTGACTTAATCATTTTTAGTTTTCTTGAAAAAACATAGATCGGCCCGAGATTCAGCACGACCGGTAGAATAAAGAAAGTGCTGAGCATAATGGCAATATTTTTGGCAGTCCAGCCACCTTCAGCCAAATGAATGAAATTGAGCGGGCCGACTAAGCCGGACAGTCCGAAACCTGCGCTGTACGGTGTGCCCTGGATATGGAACACCCCGGCCAGCGCGCCGAGAATGGCAGCCGTAATCAGCATTGGAAAAGCAATTTTCGGTTTCATAAAGAAATTCCGCATTTGGATTTTCGGCGAGCCGAGCACATGGGCAAGGGCGGTGCCGAGCGAGTTGGCTTTATAGCTGGCGATTGCAAGACCGACTCCCGCGGCGCAAATGCCGAGATTCGCAGCGCCCGACCCGACGCCGGAAAGCATGATGACCGTCGCTACTCCGACCGTTGAGATCGGCGATAAAATGATCAGGCAGAAAACGACGGCAATAATGGCGCCCATCACAATCGGCTGCATGCTTGTTACATTCGCCACCCCGACGCCGACAAGGCCTGTAGCCGCTTTAATATACGGCAAGATGGCAAGCCCGATCATGCCCGGTATCAATATGCTCAAAGTCGGCATTAACAGAATCGAATAAGCCTTCAGCCGTGTGCCGATCCATTTCACGAATAATACGGCCAAAGCGGCGGTAATTCCGGTGTTAATTACAATGCCGATCCCGTTTAAGGCGAATATTCCGTCTGCTGTTTTTTGGATCGCGCCGCTTCCAACCACCGCGGCAATGCCGATGCTTGCGGTTTGGATCGGTGTCAAGTTAAAGGTGATGCCCACCATCACGCCGATTAATACAGGCAGCATGCTCATGATGATGACGGTCGCATCCAGCACATGCTGTAAATAAGGCGCATGCGGAATGATCAGCTTTAAAATTTCCCCGAGTAAAGCATTTGGGATCAGAGAGACGACAATTCCGATGCTCATTCCGTTTAACAATTTGCTGAAGAAATCTTTCATTGTAAGATAGCCCCCATTTTGCTTTCGCTGCTGGTGCTGCGGAGTTTGCGTCAACGCATGTCTATTTGCGATTGATTATACAAAACATTCAGACTAGAGTCAACGATTTTTTTAATGCTTTACCGCATGTTTGTATATATGCATAAAAGCGTTAAAAATTAAACATATTTTGATGCAAGAAAAAAAGAAAACCTGCGGGAAAGCAGGTTTTGCTGATAACGCTTTAAAAATGCTGTAAATTAATCTTCAACAGGCTGTTGGTCGATTGTAATGACGCGTGTGGAAACATTGATGGTTTGTTTAACATCATATCTGCAGCTGGAGACCCGGACGGATGAATCGTTGACCGAAAAAGCGATGACGGTCTCCAAATCTTCATCAAGCACGGCAAACGCATACTGGTCTTCCTGATTCGTGTACAAGTGGTACGTTTCATGAATGACAACTGTCCAGCGGTATGGCAGGAATAATGTTTTTGTTTCCATAACCTTTCTCTCCCTAAAAATTTTGTTCACTGAAACATATTCTGCTTATTGCGGCAAATTTTCTGCTTTTGATGGAGCTTGGATTCTACAGGTATTTTGCAACATATACCTGTGGAAATTAGGGGCAAATTCGATTACAATAGGAATTATGCGACAAACTCCAGAAAAGAGGGTTAGAATGGAAAAGAAATCCATTTTCGGATTGACGATAGAACAACTGACTGAATGGATGCTGGAACACGGCCAGAAAAAATTTCGCGCCCAGCAGGTATGGGAGTGGCTGTACCAAAAAAGGGTCAATCGTTTTGCAGAAATGACGAACGTGAATAAAGATTGCCTCCGCCTGTTGGAGGAGCATTTCAGCATCCATACGTTGAAGCAGGTTGTGAAACAGGAATCAAAGGACGGCACGGTGAAATTCCTGTTCCAGCTTAGGGACGGAAACTTAATTGAAACGGTTTTGATGCGCCAGCATTACGGGCTGTCGGTATGTGTCACGACGCAGGTCGGCTGCAACATCGGATGCTCTTTCTGCGCAAGCGGTCTGTTGCGGAAAAACCGCGACTTGGAAAGCGGCGAAATTGTTGAGCAGATTATGTACGTACAGAAACATTTTGATGAAGCAGGCAAAGGCGAACGCGTCAGCCATGTGGTTGTCATGGGGATTGGCGAGCCGCTCGATAATTTTGAGAACGTGGTGAACTTCCTGCATATCATTAACTCGCAAAAAGGGCTTGCGATCGGGGCACGCCACATCACGGTATCGACGAGCGGCCTGGCGCCAAAAATTTACGAGTTTGCGGCCCTCGACCTGCAGGTGAATTTGGCGATCTCCCTGCATGCGCCGAATAATGAGCTGAGGACGCGCATTATGAAGATCAACCGCGCTTATCCGTTAGAAAAATTAATGCCGGCCATTGATTATTATTTAAAGAAAACTAACCGCAGAATTACGTTTGAATATATTTTGCTGAAAGATGTGAACGACCATAAAGAAGAGGCGCTCCAACTCGCAAATTTGCTGCAGGACAAGCGCCATTTGTCCTATGTCAACCTGATCCCGTACAATCCTGTCAATGAGCACGGGTACCAAAGAAGTGATAAAGAATCGATTATGGCGTTTTACGACACGCTTAAGAAAAACGGCATCAATTGCGTCGTGCGCCAGGAACACGGTGCCGATATTGATGCCGCATGCGGCCAGCTCCGCAGCAAACAAATTAAAAAAACAAGCAAACCGGCTTGAAAAAAGGCCCGTGCCGCTTTTCAGACTTGTGAACCGAAAGCGGTGTGGGCTTTTTTCTTTCTCCTGAAGCGGGCGTACGTTTAAAACTCAAAACAAATGGGATAGTAAGCGGATACCTGTATTTATATACTGCAAATTTAAAAACGGTTGCATATTGCACGAATCCAATTAAGGCGCAAGAACCGTCCATAGTCTTCACCATAGCGGCGTTGAATGGTAAAAAATTTTTCGGAAAGGTCTCGACAGCGGGCTCTTTTTTGCGCGGTAAAGCATACTATAAAATAAGAAAGTAACTCCAGAAACGTGTAAAGTTTCCTTACGTCAAACAAGACAAGAAAGCAAAATAGGTGTATAATGGGAATGAAAATACAGATTTTACAGAATAAATTTCAGGTAAGGAGGTGCCCTCATGATGCGAAACTGGTTTAAAAGAAAAAATTCAAAAATTGTTACCCTTGTCTCGCCGATTGCCGGCAATATGATCCCATGCAAAGATACGGGCCAAGCATGCAAAGGAGGCATTGCCATCCAGCCGCTTGAAGGAAGAGTGCACTCGCCTGCAGCAGGCAGAATCACCCATATTTCTCCAGAAAACAATGCCATCAGTTTAATGACGGAACAAGGTTTGGAAATCACCATCCGCCTGAATTCGGAAGATGCCGCAATGGAAAGCGAAGAGTTTGTCATCCTGGTGAAGGAAGGCGATCACATTACCGTTGGAGCTCCGCTTATGGAATTTTCCTTCCAATTGACAGATGCGAAAGCAGAAAACATTTATTCCTCCATTTCAGTTTCCAATATGGACCAAGTAGAAAGCATGGAAGTACCACCGGCTCAAACGATCGGGCTCGATGATTGGGTTATGCGCATCAAAATGAAACCGGGCAATCGCGGATAAAAAATGTTAAAGGAGAGTGGCTCCCATTTTTCACGTTGGCCGGGGAGAAACCTAAAAATGCCGTAAAGATGCATCGTCTTTACGGCATTTTTAGTTCGGAAATTGTACGGAAAATGTTAAATTCGATTGAAGCATCGCATGGTATGGTGAACATGAAAGGTTTTTGGAAAAGAGGTTGAAAGCCATGCCAAAAAGGGAACTGAATAACGGACCGGTTATCCAAAAAGAAAAGGAAACCGTATCCCAAATGATTGCGATTTACTGCAGGAAAAAACACCACCGCAAAGAGCTGTGCGAGGAATGCCTCGATTTAAAAAACTATGCGTTAAAAAGGCTCTCGCTCTGCCGGTTCGGCGAAGAAAAGAGCGCCTGCTCCAACTGCAAGGTCCACTGCTATCGGAAAGACTACCGTGAAAAAATCAGAAAGGTCATGCGCTTCTCCGGCCCGTGGATGCTCCTCTATCACCCCGTATTTTCTGTTAAGCATCTGTTAAAAAAATAGATTTTCTACGTTCAAAAAATGAAGCGGGCGGAAAACTTTTTTAACAAGTAGTCCGTTTCTGTTTGATGCCATCTATGCCGCGGGCGGCCGGAGGACAAGCCCTGCATTTGAGAAAGAAGCAGCCTTATTTACTTCGGCAGCTTTATGCAATGTAAACCGATCGGTGTGTGCACGGCGGTACGGTATTTTTTGAAAGAAGCGAATCGACTGAACCAGCTGTGTGTGGTAACAGGCGGTGATATGGAACAATTTTCACGGCAGTTTATTGAAGCGATTGCGGCCACCGCCATTGGCACTTGAATATTGTATAAGGATCCCATGCAGGGGGCAGGGATGTTCCCTGCATTTTTGCTCCAGTTATTTGTGAAATCTATTACAAAAATAGATTTATTCGGCTTAATATATTATCATGAAAGCATGTGAAAAATTTTTCGGATGCAAGGAGCAGAAAAATATGTATAAATTGATTGCGATTGACATGGACGGAACGCTTTTAAATGACCAGCATGAAGTAACGCATGAAGTGCGGGAGGCTTTACATAACGCGAAAAAACAAGGGGTGAAAATTGTGCTTTGCACCGGGCGGCCGATCGGGGGTGTCCGCCGTTTTCTTGAAGATTTAACGCTGAATGAAGAAGATGATTATGTCATCGCCTACAACGGTGCACTTGTGCAAAACACCCATACGAACGAGGTTGTTGCGGAGCAGTCGATCGGTTATGAAGATTTGGTGCGGCTGTATGCGCTCAGCCTGGAATTGAAAACGCCGATGCATTTCTTCGATCCCGAGTATTTATATACACCAAACCGCGATATCAGCCCATATACGGTTGTGGAATCCTATTTGACCCAGGTGCCGCTGCACTACCGGACATTGGATGAATTTCCGCATGACATTGTGATTCCAAAAGTCATGTTTATTGATGAGCCGGAAAAACTGAGCCGTACGATTGAAGCGATCCCGGGCTGGGTGCGCGATCAGTACACAATGGTGAGGAGCATGCCATTTTATTATGAAATCCTCCATAAAGAAGTGAGCAAAGGCAATGCCGTCAAACTGCTTGCCGAACACCTTGGCATCCGCCGCGAAGAAGTGATCTGCATCGGCGACAATGAAAATGACTTAACGATGATTGAATACGCGGGCTGTGGCGTTGCGATGGGCAATGCGGTTCCAAAAGTGAAAGCCATCGCTGATTTTGAGACCCGCACAAACAACGAAAACGGCGTTGCCTACGCGATCGAAAAATTGGTACTGTCGTGATGGAAGGGTGATGCTCTTAAAAGCCTGTCACTAACTTTGGGAACCCCTTGTTTTAAGGGAAAACCCTGAGCAAATGGTCTTTAAATCAATTATATATGCAAGATTTTAAATAAGCTTTTTCTTTTATAACTGAGACAAATCTTTTTCCTTCTCTTATCCCTTCAATATAACGATATATTTTTATTGTGGATGATAACTGAGGTCCGGTTCAAAAAGTTTAGACAAAACGGGCAAATGCTAAACCAGCAAAATCCATTTGCATATTACCGAGTGGCGAAAAAAAGCAAATTTCGGAACTATGATCTGAATCACACCATATTCCTTTTTCTTTGAGTAAAATAAAAAGAAATCTTGAGGAAAGAGGGAATTGAAAATGGAAATGCCGCATTGCGCAATGATGCATGGCGAGGCAGATATCGAATGGTGTGCAGGCCTCAAACAGCTAAAAAATGAGCATGTACATTTAAGCGAATTAAAACGCGCGTTGAATGAAGCAGCGGGGCAGATCCACAACGGTGAAGTTGAAAATATAACGGAAGCATTGTCGCAGTTTCGAAAAGATACAGAAGCTTTTTCCGCACGGTTGAAACATCATTCCGAAAGGGAAGAAAATGTTTTGTTTACGATGATGGCGCGCTATATCGGCAGGGACAGCGGGCCGATCGCTGTGATGGAATATGAGCATGATGAAGCGGAAAAATACATCGAAATTTTCTTGAACAGCACAAAAACGATCGACGAAGAGCAGGCTGACGTGCTCGCTTCCTATATCCAGCAAATGTACGAAATGCTCACAAGCCACTTCTTTAAAGAAGAAAACGTTCTGTTCCCGATGGCGGAAAACTTGCTTTCGCCTGCAGAGAAGAAAGAGTTGGAAGAAAAGATTTGCGCAACTGCAATTTGATCAAAAGCAGAAGGCAGCCCCGCCTTCTGCTTTTGATTTTAATCAACCCAATTTTTCTTTATAATACCGCCCGACTGAATCGGCCGTGACAATAGCAGCGTAGACAAGCTCAGGGGTGATTTCAAACGGCATATTGTAAATGGTTCCCCCTTCCGCGCAGGAAAGTTCAGCCGCTTTCCGCAGTTTTTCTTCATTGATTTCCTTAACGCCCAAATCGGCGAGCGTAACCGGAAGACCGATGCTCAGGCAGAAAGAAACGACCACTTCAATTTCTTCTTCCGGGGCATCTTCCAAAATCAGCTGGACGAGGGTGCCGAATGCGACTTTTTCGCCATGGTACATATGATGCGTTTCTTCCAATACGGTCAACCCGTTATGGATGGCGTATGCCGCAGCCAGGCCGCCGCTTTCAAAACCGATCCCGCTCAAATAGGTATTCGCTTCAATAATTTTTTCCACCGATTCGGTAACGAGGTGGTTTTTGGCCGCTAGTTTTGCTTTCAGTCCTTCTGCAATGAGTGTGTCGTAGCAAAGTTTCGCAAGGGCAACGGCGGCTTCCGTGACATGCCCGCCGGCCATCGCCGTTTTGTTTGCCCGTTTTGTCGCGCGCGCTTCAAAGTAGGTTGCAAGCGCGTCGCCCATGCCGGAAACAATTAGGCGGGCAGGTGCCGAAGTAATGATTTTCGTATCCGTGATGACAAAAGTTGGGTTGAACGGCAGCATGAGATATTCGTCAAACTCGCCGTTTTCTTTATAAATGACGGAAAGTGCGCTTGTCGGGGCATCGGTTGAAGCAATGGTCGGTGCGACAATAACAGGGATTTCGTTAAAGTATCCGATTGCTTTTGCGGTATCCAGCGTTTTCCCTCCGCCGATTCCGACAACCACATCGGCTTCTGCGGCTTTGCAGGCGGTACGCAGCCTTTCAATTTCCTGTTTAGAACATTCGCCGTCGAATTTTTCCATCGTATAGCTTGTTTCTTTGCCGGCATAGCTGTCTTCGATTGTTTTGCCAACAAGGCCTGTTACAAATTCATCTGCTATGATAAATGCGTGTTTTCCGAGCCGGCCGGAGTATTCCGAAAGCTTGGACAGTTCGCCGGGTCCTTGAATATACTTGCTTGGCGAGATAATCATTTTCGTCATGGCCATTCCTCATTATGTATGTGAAAAACTTAACAAATATAACTCTATCTTACCGCATATTTACCAAAAGAAAACGTTTTTTTGGAAACGCTCACAAATTATTCGTAAATATGCTTGAATGATTCAAAAACGTTCAAAAAAAGAAGAAGAGCGGTTAAAATAAGGTTGATTCGATTAAATGTGACAAAATTTTGATCGGTTTTGATGAAAAATGATATTTTTTGATTGAAAACGGTTGATTATGAAATCGTTTGTGATAAAATATCATCAGACGGAGGAATAAAACATGTTAGCAGAAGAGCGGCATCAAATCATTTTGCGGTATTTGCAAAAAAAGCATATTGTAAAAGTCCAGGATTTGGTGAACCTGTTGAATGCTTCAGAATCAACTGTCAGGCGCGATTTGCAGGATCTTGAAGCAATGAATTTGCTCAGGCGCGTCCATGGCGGCGCTTCCCTTTTGCAACGTCGGAGTGAGGAACCGGATATGGATACAAAAACGCTCAAAAACGTTCAACAAAAAAGGATCATTGCCCAATTGGCAGCAAAAATGGTCAAAGACAATGACTGCATTTATCTGGACGCCGGAACGACTACGCTAGAGATGATCTCTTATATAGAGGCAAGGAATGTAATCGTTGTCACCAACGGACTTCCGCATGTAGAAGCGCTTGTGGAGAAAGGAATACTGTCGTATCTCCTCGGCGGGATGATGAAGCGAACGACAAGGGCGGTTATCGGTAGTGTCGCGATGCAGACATTGAACGGCTTCCGGTTTGATAAAGCGTTTTTGGGTGCAAATGGCGTGGATCCCGAAATGGGCTTTACGACGCCGGATCCGGAAGAAGCGCTGATTAAGCGGCGCGCAAAAGAACTTTCCGAACAATCTTTTGTGCTTGCAGACAGCAGCAAATTCCAAGAGGTGGCCTTTTGCAAAATGTTTGATATTTCAGAAGCCGCTATCATTACTGAAGAACTGCCGGATGCGGTAAAATCAACCATTTTAAACAAAACGAAGGTGATCACCCGCGAAGACAGCGAATGAATGCAAAGCAGCTATTTTCCCCCGGAAATGAAAAAGACTGTGCATGAAGAAAAGTAACAATATCCATCTTAAACATAGATCACAAGTATTCCACTTCATCGTTTGTTTGGCCACTATGGGAAGAGGTATTGTTGTTGTATTTGAAAGAAAAGGAGTGAGTGGGATGAAAATAACTGATTTGATGGTTCAAGAGACCATGGTTATGGATATGCAAGCGACAACGAAAGAGGAAGCCATTGATGAACTGATCGAGAGTCTGTCAAAGAGCGGCCGCATCAATGACCCGGTTCTTTTTAAAGAAATGATTTTAAAACGCGAACAGGAGTCGAGCACAGGGATCGGCGACGGGATCGCCATGCCGCATGCCAAAACAAAAGCGGTCAACAAAGCGACAGTCGTATTCGGGCGCAGCAAAAAGGGCGTTGATTACGAAGCTTTGGACGGCCAGCCGTCATACTTGTTCTTCATGATTGCGGCCCCGGCAGATGCTGCGGATACGCACTTGCAAACCCTGGCGGCATTATCGAGGTTGCTCATTGACCAGGAGTTTGTCAACCAGTTGAAACAGGCGGAAACTCCTGCTGAAGTGGCGAAACTGTTTGACGACAAACAGGCTGAAAAAGAAGCAAAAGAAGCGCAGGAAGAAGCGCCGGCAGCCGGTACAAGCGCCGGATCCGATGAGAAATTCATTGTTGCGGTTACTGCCTGCCCGACCGGGATTGCCCATACGTATATGGCGGAAGATTCCCTGAAGAAAAAAGCGGAAGAAATGGGGATTCCGATCCGTGTTGAAACGAACGGTTCGGAAGGTGTAAAGCACGGCCTCACAAAAGATGAAATCGAACGCGCAGTCGGCGTTATAGTTGCTGCCGACAAGAAAGTTGAGATGGCGCGCTTTGACGGTAAACGCGTGCTGCAAACGCCGGTCAGTGATGCGATCCGGAAGCCGGAAGATTTGATCAATAAGGTATTGAAGCAGCGTGCACCTGTCTATCATGCGGACAGCCCGGCCAGCAGCAATGATGATGAGCCAGCGGAAAAAACATCCGTTTGGGGAAAAATTTACAAAGATTTGATGAACGGGATTTCGCACATGCTGCCATTTGTTGTCGGCGGCGGGATTTTGCTCGCGATTTCGTTCCTGTTTGAAAGAACGGCCGGCGCAAACAGCTCGATTTTTAAAATGCTGAGTGCGATTGCAGGTGGCGATACAGGGGCATTCCACTTCCTGATTGCGATCTTGGCCGGATTTATCGCTTCGAGCATCGGCGACCGCCCTGCATTAATGCCTGGTATGGTCGGCGGTTACCTCGCAGCAAGTTCAAATGCCGGTTTCCTTGGCGGCCTGGCAGCCGGTTTCCTTGCAGGGTATGTCATTGTATTTTTGAAAAAGGCTTTTGCCGGCCTTCCTCAAACGCTTAACGGCTTAAAACCGATTTTGTTTTTCCCGGTTTTCGGCTTATTGATTACCGGTGGATTGATGTACTATATTTTTGACCCGATCTTTAAATGGATCAACACAGGCTTAATTGGCGGATTGAACCACTTAGGCACAGGTAATGCGGTGCTTTTGGGACTTGTTCTCGGCGGCATGATGGCGATCGACATGGGCGGCCCGTTCAACAAAGCGGCCTATACGTTTGCAATTGGTGTATTCACGTCAAGCGGAAACACGAACGGCCTTATGATGGCTGCGGTTATGGCCGGCGGTATGGTTCCTCCGCTTGCAATCGCCCTTGCGACTACGTTCTTTAAAAATAAGTTTACCGAACAGGAAAAAGAAGCAGGCCTTACAAACTATGTGCTCGGTCTTTCCTTTATCACTGAAGGCGCAATTCCGTTTGCGGCATCCGACCCGTTGCGCGTCATCGGTTCGAGTATCATCGGGTCTGCGGTTGCCGGCGGTTTGACACAATTCTGGCATATTAACGTGCCTGCTCCGCACGGCGGCATCTTCGTTGTTTTCCTTGCCAACCATGCACTGTTGTTCCTTGTTTCGATTATCATCGGTGCAGTGGTTGCCGGCTTGATTCTCGGCATTTGGAAACGGCCGGTTGCACAAAAAAATATGTAATATTGACGATAGGGGGGCTGTCCCGTAAGCCGGCAATACGGCTTTGGGCGGCCTTCTTTTTTACGGATTAAACTACGGCTGGTACTTTTGCCGCCATTGTGAAGGGATTTGTCTTTCACCGGTGCCATGAAGGACAAAATGAGCCGGGCAGATTGTGGTTTTTGTCTTTCATCGGCACCATGAAGGACAAAACGGGACGGATCGATCTTTGTTTTGCCTTTCCTCCCGTCCGATGTATTTTGAACCTCAATCCGTTTACCCTGCCTCCTGCATTCCCTTTTTCCGGGTTTGGCGCGAAAAGCATTGAAGCACCGGCGGATTCGCGATAACATAAATACATCATAATTTTTTCAACAATCTCTAAAAATTGATCGTTTGGCGGTCCTTTGCTTCATTAATCCAACCGAGATTTGGGTATAGTTTTATTAGCTGTCTTGATTCAGAGAAATAAGGAGAAATTTTCCAAATGGACATGTTTCTAATTTTGCTGATTTTGCTATTGCTGGTTGGAATTTCCGATATACTGAACCACTTTATGCCCTTTATTCCGGTGCCGTTAATTCAAATTGTGCTGGGGCTCGCTTTTGCCGCCGTTCCTGTCGGGGCCCATATTCCGCTGGAGCCGGATTTGTTTTTCGTTTTGTTTATTGCCCCGCTGCTTTTTTACGACGGCAGAAACGTATCGCGAGAAGCAATGTGGAAACTGCGGTGGCCGATTTTGCTGCTTGCGCTCGGGCTTGTATTTGTGACCGTATTTGTGGTCGGTTACGTGACGCACCTGCTGATTCCTTCCATTCCATTGGCGGCAGCTTTTGCTTTGGCAGCGATTTTATCTCCTACCGATGTTGTAGCGGTCAGCGCCATTTCTGAACGTGTAAAAGTCCCCCGCGTCATCATGCATCTGCTGCAGGGCGAAGGGCTCCTGAACGATGCATCCAGCCTTGTTGCATTTAAATTTGCGGTCGCCGCCGCGGTCACCGGGTCGTTTTCACTTGCCGAGGCAAGCGGCAGTTTTTTGCTTATCTCAATAGGCGGCTTTTTCGGCGGCTCAGTTTTGGCTTATCTCATTATCCGGTTCAGGGTTTTGATCCGCCGACTAGGGATGGAAGATGTCACGGTCCATATGCTGATCCAAATTTTAACCCCGTTTTTTATTTATCTGGCGGCGGAACATATGCAAGTCTCCGGCATTTTGGCTGTTGTTGCCTGCGGAATGGTGCATGCGATTGAACGGGAAAGGGAACAATCCCCGAACTTTTCGTACCAAGTTGTGTCGCGCAGCACCTGGACGGTTTTGACCTATATTTTAAACGGGCTTGTTTTTGTACTCCTGGGCCAGCAAATGCCGGGCGTTTTGAGTGAAATTTGGAAAAATCCGGAGTTTGATAACGGCAAAGTGATTTCGTATATCATCGTGGTGACGGCAGCCCTTTTGCTGCTCCGGTTTCTCTGGGTGTATGGTTCGTGGTGGCTCGGCTGGAAGTCCAAAAAGCAGCGTTTGACGAAGCCGTCGGTAAAGCATACAATGATTACCACTGTATCCGGGGTGAGGGGGGCGGTTACGCTTGCCGGTGCATTTTCCATTCCATACTATCTTGTAAACGGGGAACCGTTTCCGGAACGTTCGTTGCTAATTTTTATTGCCGCCGGCGTCATTTTGCTGATGCTGTTGATCGCAAGCGTTCTTTTGCCGGTTTTGGCGAGGCGGGAGAGTGAAAAAACGGACCAGTCGGAGAGGAAAGCGGAAAAAAATGCATCGATTTTTATCAAAGAAGCGGCCATCCAGTCTGTGCGCAAGCAAATCAATGATGAGAACCGGGAAGCGGCGGCCGCGGTCATTGCCGACTATCAAAGTATTCTCCATCAACTGAAAATCGAGGAAAACGAAATGGATTTGCCCAAATTTAAGCGGATTGAAACGGACATAAGGATGAAGGCGCTCGATGCGGAAACGCATTATATTGAATCCCAGATCGAGTCCAAACGCATCGACCGGGAAATGGCTTTTTTATTCCTTGAATATATCCGGCGCATGGAGATTGCCGTTACCAATCGAATGAAGTTCCGGCTCTTGAATATTTGGGTGACCTTCCAAAAAGGTTTCATACGGTTGCTTTACATGCTTTACCCCAACAAGAAAAAACTCCGTAAACAGCGCAAAAACCGTTATTTAAAAATGAAAAAAATCAAAATTGAAATGGCGGAAGCGGCCATCCAGTCAATTAAATCCGGCGTGACAGAAGAGAACAGGGAAATTTCTTTTCTTGTCATCAGCGAATACCGGAAGTTTATCCGTAATTTAAACATGCCGAAAAACATGGAAGCATCACTAAAGTTTACCCGGCAGGAAAGGGAACTGCAGGAAAAAGCCTTCCAAGCCGAGCGCAATGCTGTCCAGTCCCTTTTTGAAAGGGGAAAAATCTCAAGGGACACCGCGCGTAAACTCCGACGGCAAATCAATATCCGGGAAGTGTATTGGATGGAAGAACATCACCTCCATGCGTGATATAATGAACATAGATATTGTTAGGTATGCCGTGCGTATGGGGAAAATTAATGAATCGAGGTGCCTGCGATGTATTTAACCGTTCAGGAAACAGCGGAATATTTGTCTTTGCCGGAATCAACGATTGAAAAATTAATTCTGCAAAGGCGGATACGCGCCGTGCATGACGGGGAGCAGTATTTAATTAACCGTGACCAGTTTAATATGTATTTGCAGCAGCTCGAAAAATACAGGCAACTTGTGGAAGAATGGCTGAACGAGCCGGTACCGGAAGATTTGGACATAAAAGATGAGGACTAGGCTTGCGATTGGAGGACTTTGGATGTTTGACAACGTAAAAGGAAAGCTGATCGTATCCTGCCAAGCTTTGGAGGATGAACCGCTTCACAGCCCGTTCATCATGTCCAAAATGGCACTCGCTGCAAAAGAGGGCGGAGCGGCCGGCATCCGGGCAAATGGCGCCGAAGATATCCGGGCCATTAAGGCGGAAACCGGGTTGCCCGTAATTGGCATTGTAAAAAGGGATTATGAAGGCTCTGAAGTTTATATTACACCGACGAAAAAAGAGATCGACGAACTGCTCGGCGTAAAGCCGGATATGATTGCGCTTGATGCGACCGGCCGCGTACGCCCGAACGGCGAACAGCTTTCCGGATTGATCGGGTATGTCCATGAAAAAGGCCTGCCCGTCATGGCCGATATTTCCACATATGAAGAAGGTTTGCACGCGGCTGAACTGGGCGCAGATTGCCTTTCGACGACTTTATCCGGCTACACCCCATATTCTCCAAAACAGGAAGGGCCTGATTTTGAACTGCTCCGGAAGCTTTCAGAAACGCTCACAATTCCTGTGTTTGCGGAAGGCCGTATCAATACGCCGATGGACGCGCAAAAAGCGTTTGGGCTCGGGGCATTTGCAGTAGTCGTCGGTTCAGCAATCACGCGCCCGCAGCTGATCACGAGAAAATTCGTGGACGCCATTATGGTGCAGAAATAAAGAGACAGCTGTTTTTCTTCCTTTCATTCCCGGCTTTTGGTAAAATGAGAAAACTGAAACTGCCCTGCATAAGCAGGTGTACGTCACGAGAAAAGCGGGAAGGTGAAGAAAATGGCAGATTCATCCATATCCAAGCGGAAAGCGGAACATATCCGTGTGGTGCTTGAAGAAAATGTAGCCGGGAAAGAAACGACAACTGGCTTTGAGAAATACCGCTTTGAACATCAGGCGCTGCCTGAACTTGATTTTTCCGAGATATCCACGGAAACGGCTTTTCTCGGCAAGCAGCTGAAGGCGCCGTTTTTGATCAGTTCAATGACCGGCGGTACGGCCCAGGCGCGCAGTATTAACCGCAATTTGGCCGCCGCGGCGGAGGAAAGAGGCTGGGTGTTTGCTTTAGGGTCGACCCGGGCAGCGTTGGAAAGCCCGGAACAGGCGTATACTTTCCAAGTCCGAGATGTGGCGCCGAATATTCCGGTGCTTGCCAATCTCGGTGCCGTCCAGCTGAATTACGGATACGGCGTGGACGAATGCCGGCGAATCATTGAATTGACAGGGGCCGACGCGCTTATTTTGCATTTCAACAGCCTGCAGGAAGTGTTCCAGCAGGGCGGGAACACGAATTTTAAAGACTTGCTTGTAAAAATTGGAGAAATTTGCAGCAAGCTTGAAGTTCCGGTCGGCGCCAAAGAAGTCGGCTGGGGCATTAACGGCCGGCTCGCAGATAAACTTTTTTCCATTGGCGTTTCCTTTGTCGATGTCGCCGGTGCGGGCGGCACATCATGGAGTCAGGTTGAAAAATATTTGACGTCGGATCCACTGAAGAAGGCGGCGGCAGAAGCCTTCGCCGATTGGGGAATTCCGACGGCGGAATGCATCACCGGCGCGCGCAGCCTCGGTGTGGAGGGTACTTTGGTGGCAAGCGGCGGCATGAAAAACGGCGTGGATGCAGCCAAAGCGATTGCACTCGGGGCCGACCTTGCGGGATTTGGTAGAAAACTATTGCACGATGCGGTCAATTCGGTTGATGCTTTGCTCCGGACTTTTGAGCAGACGGAACTTGAGCTGAAGATCGCGATGTTCGGGATTGGGGCGAAGGACTTAAATGCTTTGAAGCACACGTCGTTTTTGAGAAAAACCGATTGATGATTGGCAAAAAAATTCCGGCTCCCATTTTGGGAAGCCGGAATTTTTTATTTTTTCGGTGCAACAAAGTCTGTAAGCTGTGCCATTAATTTACTGCGTGATCTTTTATTTCTCATCAGATAAACGACACCCAAAGCGACAGTTGCCATGGCAAGTTTTTTTCTATCCATATCATCACCACATCCCTTTCATTGTCATATGTTCGTACTTTTCCCTGTACAGGCGCATTTAAACGGGGGTTTTCACAAATAAAAAAGGCAAACATGGACATGTTTGCCTTGAAAGGATGGAGTTGTTTAATGGGCGGCACCTTTTCCCGGTTGCGGTTTATGCTGTTTTTGGAAGTATTTTTTTACTGCAGGTACAGCGAGATGATCCAGACCCCAGACATAAGAAGCGCTGCCTGTAAACAACAGAATCATTGCAACGGTGTAAAGGATCGGGTTCGTACTCGTTGTGCCGGCAAGCATAAAGTTCAGGTTCATAAATGCACCTGCAAGTAAAGCCGGAATGGTGGCCAATCCTAAGATGAGGCCAAGGCCGACCAACATTTCGCCCCAAGGAACAAGCACATTAAATACGTCAACATTTGGGAGAGCGAAATGGCTGATGAACGAAGCATACCAGCCCTGAACAGCAGGATTTTCACCCGCGGTTTTCGCCAATGCGTCTTTTAAAAATCCGGAAGCGTCAAAACCGCCTGTTAGTTTATGAAAGCCGGCTTCAAGCCATTGGATGCCGAGCCAAATTCTTAAAATTGCCCAAATGATACTGATTTTAGAATCATGATACCATTTCATGATTACTCATCTCCTCAAATAAGGAATTTTAAAAGTCCCAAATCATGTTAATAAATATATTGTGAAACATTTCACATATATCACATTATTAGAATACAACATTTACAAGTGGGATACAATAGTCTTTTGAAGGTTGTCAAGAATTTGTGATATTTTTCACATTTGTGAACAGACCCGGTGTCGTAAATCGGGAAAATCCAACTTTTAACGTTAAATATACGAGATAATACTCAAATTAAGAAAAATCTCAATCACCGGGGGATCTGAACCGTTCTGTACTACTTCTGGAAAAGAAATAGGCGGAAACGAAGGAATATAAAAAAATCAGCGGGAAATCGCAGGAAATCAGTGAATGGCTTGCTGAATAATATACGGGTATCAGGGTAGCAAGTATTTGAATACTTGTTCTAAACTGTCAATAATATGTCAAGGAGCTGATGCTGGCAGGGATGGTATAATCTCTATAGAGAGTAATCGTTTTCAATCGATTTTAAATAGGTGGTGGGCTTATGGCAACGGCAGCATTGAACGACCATTTCACGTATGCAGATTATATGTCCATAGGAAAAGATAACCATTTTGAAGTGATAAACGGGCAGGTTTTTATCATGCCATCTTCCCCCGAACCACGTCATCAGGAAGTCGCCAGAAGGCTCAAAAATGCTTTTGCGGCCCGGCTTAGGGGCTCCTCATTGCGGGTTTTCTCCTATTCTGTCGATGTCTGTTTATGTAGCGGCTTTATCGCTCTTGATGAGGTGAAAGAATGGGTGCAGCCGGATCTGGCAATTGTCAGCGCCCATTATAAAATCAGCGAAACGAGGATCGTGGGCGTCCCTGATTTAATCGCGGAAGTGCTTTCACCTGCAACTGTTAAGAAAGACCGCGTGGACAAATTTTACCGCTATCAAAGAGTCGGCGTGTGGGAATACTGGCTCGTGGACCCGTTCAATGAAGTGATTGACGTTTATATATTAAAAAACGGCAAGTACGAAAGTAGGGGCACTTATTTTAAAGATGACCGGATTCCGGTCTCTATTTTGCACAGTGCTTCCATTAACGGAAAAGAAATTTTTACAGTGCCTGTTCTGGAATAAGGGGCGGCGCACAGGCCGCCCTTTCCGCATCAATTAATTGTCTTCCCGAAGCTTCCTTCAAATACCGATTCTTTCACCGGCCTGCGATCGGACGGGGTTTCCCTTTCCTGCAATGCGACCGGCAGTGCATCTTTTTCCCCCTGGTAGCCGATGGCAATGAGCGCGTCGATTGCATAATCTTCCGGAATGTTTAGAACTTCACGAGCCTTTTCAAAATCAAAACCGGTCATCGGATGGGTTGCGAGCCCCTTTCTCACCGCTTCGAGCGACAGGTAGCCCCATGCGGCGCCAGCATCAAAAGCATGCGAACGGATCGGGCCGGTATCGCTTTCCGTTTTCGATATAACGAGCGCAAAAGAGGGAACGGTCTTACACCAAGTCTTGTTAAATTCACCGATGAAGGACATAAATTTTTCCCTGTCTTCCTTCGTGCGGGCAATGATAAAACGCCACGGCTGGTGGTTGAAAGCGGACGGCGCCCAACGAGCCGCCTCAAACAAGCTCATCAGCACATCTTCCGGTACTTCTTTTTCCAAAAACGAACGCGGCGACCATCTTTCTAGATAAACGGGGTCAATCTCATACTGCGCTTTCCGGGGCGAAAATGTTTTTACCATGATGACTCCTCCTCGTTTTTGTCATAATCCGCTTTTATTTTAAAATAACTTAATCTCTCATACAAACGATTGAACCTGAGGCCAAAAATGTATTTGCATCACGGATCATGTATAATAAAAGTTATGGATTAATTGGAGAATAGGATGAATGATGTTGGACGAATTTTCGCTTTCAATGCAGGACATAAAAGGAATGCACTCGAGTGCTGTTTACCGCCGGGGCATGTCTTATTACCAGCAGGGCCGTGTGAAAAATTTGGAATTTGATGATCTTTTTGACAGATGGACTGCAACCGTAAACGGAAGCGAGCCATATGATGTCAGTATTACTTTTGAAGATGGCATGTTTTATCCCGAATGCAGCTGTCCGGCTTTTTTGCAATACGGCGAATGCAAGCATGAAGTTGCAGCCATGATCGCAATCGCGGATAAGCGTGAAAATAGCTGGCCCGTTATAGAGGATTTCCTGGAAATGCGGAAGCGGGAGAAGGCTGAAAAATTTATGGATATTTTCTCCGGCCTCCAACAAATCCGGGTGGAGACGAGCCAACGTACGGCCAAAAGGCAGCTGCGTGTGGAATACATTTTAAAGCCGACGCAGATATTTTACTTAAACCGTCGTTTCTATTTAACGATTGAAATCAAAGTCGGACCCGAACGGACGTATGTGGTCCGAAGCATGAAAGATTTCCTCGGGAAAGTCGGCCGCGGACTCCCGCATGAATTTACAAAAAAATTCACATACGATCCTGAAGAATATTATTTTGCCAAAGAAGACAAAGAAATTGTGGACATGCTGCTTGAGATGTTTTCCACCCAACAATTATATGAGTATTCCATTGATCAATGGCGCTATTCACCGAACCGGGACAGGGAACTTGTCGTCCCGCCGTTTATGGCGAGACAACTGGTGCAAAAGCTCTCGGGGCGGGAATGCAAGTTTGAAGACGGACTTGATGTGTACAGCCCGATTGTTGTCCGGCCAGCGAATGAACTTCCGCTTTCTTTCGAGCTGGACGAGGGGGCGGAGGGGCAAAACGGATTTTCGCTTCACCTTGAGAGCCTCGGAGACATCATTTTATTTGGGGAGTACGGGCTCGTGTTTTATGAAGGGATCTTTTATGAAACGGCCGCTGAGCAGCTCAGGCTTTTAAAAGAACTGGTGGAATTTAATGCTGGCGGCGGAGATGATGTTGCAATTGAAAAAGAACAGCTCAGCCCGTTCCTATCTAATGTTCTCCCGGGCCTGAAACGCATCGGCAAAGTGAAAATCGCAGATACAATCCAAGGCCGGTTGGTGCAGCCGAAACTCCATACCAAAATTTTTATGGACGAGGAAGACGGCCGGATTACATTGCGGATTGAACACCATTACGGCACCCGCGTGATCGATCCGTTTGTCCGGAAAGAAGCATCGGATCAAGATGTAATTTTACTGCGTGACCTTGAAAAAGAGCAGGAAATCATGACGCTCATTGAACGGTCTCCGCTGAAATACAACGGAAAACAGTTATATTTGGATGACGATGAAGAAGCATTGTACGAATTTATTGTTGATATTCTGCCGAAACTCGAAGAAGCGGCCGAAGTGTATATCGCGGGCAGAATCAAAACGTATTTCCAAATGAACCGGTATACGCCGGTCACATCGGTGGATATTGAATCGGACGGAAATTTTCTAGAAGTCAATTTTGACATGGACGGGATTGATGAAGAGGAAATCCGGAATGTGCTCCGGTCCGTTGTGGAGAAAAAGCGGTATTACCGCCTGCCGAACGGAGCTTTTGTTTCCTTGGAAAGTGAAGAATTTGAACATATAGGGCAATTGCTCGGAGAACTGAATATCCCGTCCAGAGAGCTCCGCCATGGCAGCTTAAAAGTTCCGCTCTACCGCAGCCTGCAGGTTGATGAGCTGATGAAAACGAGGGATAAACATGCCGTGAAATTCGGGAAAGCTTTCCGGAAACTTATACAGCATCTGAAGAACCCTGAAGATATGGATTTTGAACTGCCTAAGGGCTTGAAGGCGAAAATGCGGGATTACCAGGTAACGGGATTCCAGTGGTTTAAGTCGCTTGCCCATTACCGGCTCGGCGGCATTTTAGCAGACGATATGGGGCTCGGAAAAACGTTGCAGAGCATTTCTTATCTTCTATCGGAAAAAGAGACCAACCCGGATGAGGCGCCGTTTCTGGTTGTGGCGCCGGCTTCCCTCGTTTACAACTGGAAGAGTGAGATTGAAAAATTTGCGCCCGGCCTTAAAGCAGAAGTTATGATCGGAACGCCGTCCGAGCGTAAAGCGTTTTTCGAAAATGGCGGGTTGCCGGATGTGCTGATTACATCTTATCCGACGCTTCGACAAGATATTGAGAACTATGAAAAAATCAAATTTGATACGATGATTTTGGATGAGGTGCAGGCGATTAAAAACTATGCGACGAAAACAGCCGCGGCGGTACGGAGCGTGCAGGCGGCCAAAAGGTTTGCGTTAAGCGGCACACCGATTGAAAACTCGATAGATGAACTGTGGTCCATTTTCCAGGCCGTTCTGCCGGGTTTTTTCCCGCCGCAGGCCGAGTTCCGGAAAATGGAACAGGAAAAGATTGCCCGCATGGTGCGCCCGTTCATTTTGCGCCGCGTGAAAAAAGATGTATTGAAAGTGCTGCCGGATAAAATTGAGACGAACCATTTGTCGGAACTTACAAAACCGCAGAAAGAATTGTACTTGGCTTATTTGGAAAGGATCCGGCAGAAAACGGAGAAAACGCTTGCGGAAGGCGATTTTAACCGGAACCGGATCAAAATTTTGGCCGGGCTTACCCGGCTGCGGCAATTGTGCTGCCACCCGTCCCTTTTTGTGGAAAATTATCGGGGCGAATCGGGAAAATTGGAGCAGCTGGTCGAGCTGACGCAAACTGCGATCGAAAACGGAAAGCGTCTGCTGATTTTCTCACAGTTTTCCAGCATGCTGCAGCTGATCCGGGCGCGGCTTGAAGAAGAGGGCATTGATTCTTTCTATCTGGACGGGCAGACGCCGTCGCGCGACAGGGTCGAAATGGCCGACCGTTTTAACGGCGGAGAAAAAAATGTATTTTTAATTTCGCTTAAGGCAGGCGGCACCGGATTGAATCTGACTGGCGCGGATACCGTTGTACTGTATGACTTATGGTGGAACCCGGCGGTGGAAGAACAAGCCGCCGGCCGCGCACACCGCATCGGCCAGAAAAACGTCGTCCAGATTATCCGCCTGATGGCCCGCGGCACGATCGAAGAAAAAATTTACGAACTCCAGCAGAAAAAGAAAGAATTGATCGAAAAAGTCATCCAGCCGGGCGAAACGATGCTGAATAGCCTGAGCGAGCAGGAGATCAGGGAATTGTTGAGTATGTAACAGAACACTCAAAACCCCGCTGCTTCAATTTGCAAGCGGGGCTTTCTTTATGATGCGGCGACCTGCTTTTTCCTGCCTGCATATGCGGATAGCAGCACGCCCAGTTCAAAAAGTACCAGCAGCACGATCGAAACAAGAAAATCAGAAATAAAATCTGGCGGCGTCAGCACAACCGAAACAGTCACGAGAATAAAGTACAATACCTTTCTGCTTTTTCTTAACTGCTGTGCCGTGACGATATGAATGGAAGTTAAAAACATGATGATGAGCGGAAATTCAAATAAAAACCCGAATGGAACCGTCAGTTTCAGCAAAAATTTAAAATAATTCCCGGGAGTAAACAGCAGTTCAAACTGTTGACCTGATAATTTTACCAGGAAATGAAAAATGGCGGGATAAACGAGAAAATAGCCGAATGCAATGCCGCCCGCAAAAAAGATAAACAACGCCGGGATAAATAATAGGCTTTGCGGTGCTCTTCTGGCGTTAAAGCCGATTTTACAATCTGCCAGATCTGGAAGGCGGCAAAAGGTATTGTCAGGCCGATTGTTGTGGCCCCGGCAATCATGCAGTGATATCCCCGGGACCCAGCACCGCTAAATGGCCGTCAAAACCGCGAAGAAGCCAGCGGTAAATCGTTTGGACAAAGCACATGGCAAGAATGAAAAAAGTGGCAAAAACTGCAGCAACCAAAAGAATCCTTTTTCGTAATTCCTCCAGATGCCCCATTAACGGCATCAATTCAATCACCCCATTTTAAAGCACACTTACATATTCTTCGGCTTTTTTTCCTCCTGTTCAGCAGAAGGCACCAAATCTTTTGTCGAATTTTTGAATTCCTTTAATGTATTTCCGACGGCCCTGCCGATTTCGGGTAGCTTGGACGGCCCGAATATGATAAGTGTAATAATTAAAATAATAATTAATCCCGGTATGCCGACATTTTGAAACATAAGAACACCCCCTTTTATTTAATCGGCTGCTTTTCTTTTTTCCGTTCCATTTTGGATTTCATGGGCCCGTTCGTGTGCGCGTATCCGGTCTTCCTCCGTTTCAGAAGACCTTTTGCGGCCGCCTGCCACTTCAGCCGTGGATACTTCTACCAATCCGTCGGCACATTTTTTATAAACGAACGATGCCCTCGTCGTCATATCCGCACCAGGAATGGTTACATAAGGCACAACTCGGTAATCTGCCCGCCACTGTTCCGGCGTTACAGTGCACCTCACATATCCGCGATAATCGTTAAAAAACTTAATATGCTGGTTCAATCCTAAAATTTTATCCGTATCTGCACGTTTATACGCTCCGTTGCCGCCCGATGCAATGGACGTCCCGATAAACTCAACTCCGAGAAGTTTTGACCGGGCATCGTTAAAATCACTTAAAATATTGGAAGCCCAATTGGCATGGACATCTCCGGAGATCACAAAGCTTGCCAGTAGATCCATCCGGGTGAAAAAAGAAAGACCACTTCTTAATGCCAAATGAACAGGCGTTATGGAAGTTGGTTTTGGTGCGTTTACATTTATTGCATTAAGGCTTTTTAGTGTGAAATACAATATTTTTCCACAAAAAATTGTTGTTTATTTCAATGCATTAAATGGAGATAAGTGAAAAATTTTTTAGGTGCCCATATTGTGACTACCTTGGTTGTTATAATGAGCTTATA
>NZ_BKZR01000023.1:0-52535 GCF_008974225.1 Weizmannia acidilactici
TCTCCCTCCTACTCGATTCTCACAGGCTTTTTTTCAGTTTTTCTTGATGAAACAAATGCTCATGACGGCTGTAGTTAATGTCCATTTGCTGCAATTTTTTTCGCAAAAATTTATGGTCCCTTTTTGGTGTGGCCAGGATATAACCGCGGATCACGATGTCCAATGTCATCTTTTCCGCTTTTTCGGCGAGCGCCACTTCCCCGATTTTGCTGGCGATTTTTTGTCGTGCGGCGTCCCGAAACAATTCGGGCACAGGCCTGACGAGTTCTTCCAACAGTTCCTTATATTCAGTGGTCCAGAGATGGAGCGTCCGTTTGATGTAATCATTCTGTTGATCCAAAATCGATTTGCCGTCTTCTTTTGGAAGTTTTTTCAAAAATTTCTGGAACATAAAATAGCCGCCGACCGCAAAAAGGAAAACAAGGAAGCAGCTCCACAATACAATAAAGGCCGAAAACCAGCCGTTCAGCATGGCACTCCCCCCAGATCCAATCATTTTACTCTTATTATATGAAAAGGGCACCTGAATTCTCAAGATTTATCACAATTCCAAAAAGGTAGAAAAAACCTTTCCGCTATTTTGCGGAAAGGTTTTTTCTCACTTTTTCTCCAGTTGGTCAAATGTCTCCTGAAGCAGCACAAGCGTTTTTTCAATATCTTCTTTCGTCGTTTTTTTGCTGTCATGAAGCAAAATCGGGCTGCCGAAGCGGACAAGTTTCGGTTTTCTTTTCAACACTTCTTTAAATGTTTTCGGCCCTTTATAAACCGCCGGCACAAGCGGGACATTTGCTTTCAGCGCGATGGTGACGGCGCCCCGTTTTAACGAAACATGTTCGCTCGATCTTGTTCCGGAAGGGAAAATGCCGACGATCTCCCCTTCTTTTAAAATTTTCATCGGAATTTTCAACGAGCTCGGCCCCGGATTTTCTCGGTTGACTGGAAAAGCATGGAGTTTTGTCAACAGCCATTTTACCCATTTTTTAGAGAATAGTTCCTGCTTTGCCATATAATGGATTTCATATGGCCAGAGTGCAAGCGCAAGGAAAATGATATCGAGCCACGACCGGTGGGTACAAACGACAACAAATGGGGCAGCTGGTATCTTTTCTTTGTTTTCTTTCTTCATTTTGCCGCCTAGGAGCAACAAAATGAAGGAAACGATATAATATCCAAATCTGTACATCCGTTTCACCCCCAAAAGCATTTTATACTAAACAAGTGCTTCGATTCTACTGATTTTGGAAAAATATTTGGCACAGATCTTTCCGGCACCCTTAAACGAGCGGATTGCCCCCCGGCTGGGCGGCTCAGCAGGAAATCGAACAGATCTTTTTGGAAAGCATCTGCGCAAGAAGGAATAAGATAAGAAAAGGTGGAAATAGATCGGAGGGGAAATTTATTGTATAAAAGATGGGTAGTGATATGGACGATGGTATTGTTATGTATTCCGGGGGGCAGCCCCAATTCCGCAGCGGGCCAGGCCGTACCGAAAAAAAACGGGATCAATGAAAAGATCGCCGCCATTCTCCAAACCGGCCCGATGAAAGGCGGGGTTGCCGGCATCAGCGTCCGTTCGGCTGGGACGGGGAAAATCCTTTATGAGCATAACGGCAACATGAGGCTGCGACCTGCATCCAATATGAAACTATTGACGGCAGCTGCCGCCCTTGAAGCGCTCGGTGGGGGATACAGGTTCCAGACCAGCTTGTACCGGGACAGCGTTGTCCGAAATGGAGAGCTCCATGGCAATTTATACATAAAGGGAGGCGGGGATCCTTCTTTGTTGAAGTCCGATTTTGATGCTTGGGCTGCCCAATTAAAACAAAAAGGGATCTCGTGCATTAACGGTGCATTGATCGGTGATGATTCGCGCTATGACGATGTACGGTATTCCGTTGACCTGCCGTGGAGTGATGAAGATGAATATTACGGCGCACAAATATCGGCTTTGACCGTATCGCCGGACAAAGATTACGATGCAGGTACCGTCATCTTTACGTTTACGCCTGGTGAGAAACCCGGCCAAAAAGCATCGCTTAAACTGGCGCCAAAAAACCGTTACGTCACCGTGGAAAACCGGGTAAAGACAGTGCCGGCCGGGGAACAGGGCGAAGATGACATTGTAATTGAAAGGAAACACGGCTCGAACCATTTTACGGCAAGCGGAACGATTACGGCAAATACGGAAAACGTCCGGCAATGGAAAGCGGTTTGGGATCCGTCTTTATTTGCGCTCTCGCTGTTTAAAACATCTTTGGAAGAAAACGGCATATCCGTTTTCGGCGGGATCAAAAGAGGAAGGCTGCCTAAACATGCCCGGCTTGTCCTTACCCATGATTCGCCGCCGCTTTCCAGCCTGCTCGTCCCGTTTATGAAACTGAGCAATAATACGATTGCCGAAATGCTTGTAAAAGAAATGGGAAAAGTGGAAAAGGGGGAAGGAAGCTGGAAAAAAGGCCTTGACGTTGTCCGGGAAACCGCGGCAAAACTTGGGGCCGATCCGGATGTCATGCTGATCCGCGACGGCTCGGGCATTTCCCATGCCGATTTGGTCCCTGTAAACGAATTGGCGAAATTATTGTATCATGTACAGAAAAAAGATTGGTTTCAAACGTATTTGCATGCGCTGCCCGTGGCAGGGGCGGAAGGAAGGATGGAAGGCGGTACGCTCCGGGGCCGTTTCAATGATACACCGGCAAGTGGCATGGTGTTTGCGAAAACAGGCTCGATTACTAGCGTCAGTTCGCTTTCCGGTTATTTGCAAACAAAAACAGGAAAACAATTGGTCTTTTCCATTATCATCAATAATGTGCTCGATGAGGAAGCGGTGCACGAAGCGGAAGAGCAAATCGTGCTCCAGTTGATGAGTGAGTAAGGGGGGCTAGCGATGAGGAAAGGGAAAGCATTGACGTGCGGCGCAACAGTCGGGCTGGTGGCGCCCGCGAGCCCGGTTTTGCCGGAGAAATTGCAGGCTGCGGTTGTAAAATTGCATCAGCTCGGTTTCCAGGTTAAATTAGGGGAAAGCTGTGGGAATGAATACGGAGGATACATGGCCGGTACGCCGCTGGAACGGGCGGCAGACATCAACAATATGTTTGCGGACGAAGAAGTGGATGCGATTCTTTGCCTGCGCGGCGGATACGGGTCACCGCAAATTTTACCATATCTGGATTACGAGATGATCAAAAAACATCCGAAACTGTTTACCGGCTACAGCGATATTACGGCCATCCATACCGCCTTCCTGCAAAAGTGCGGGCTTGCCACCATCCACGGCCCGATGGCGGCAGTCGAATTCATTCGAAACGACGATAAATCCGTCCAATCATTTTTGCGGATGGCTATGGCAGGCAGCACATCATATTCGGGGCTGAAAAATGCGGAAGTATGGGGGGGAGGGAAGGTTACGGCGCCGCTTGTTGGTGGGAATTTATCATTAATTTGCACGCTGATGGGCACGCCCTATGAACTCGATACGAAAGGGAAAATTCTTTTTCTTGAAGAAGTCCATGAGGAACCTTATGCCGTAGACAGGATGCTGACACAGCTTTTTCTTTCCGGAAAACTGGATGATGCGGCCGGGTTTGTCCTCGGACAATGGACGGATTGTGAAGCGAAGGAACATACAAACAGTTTTACGGTACAGGACGTGCTCAAACATTTTTTTTGCGGGCTGGATAAACCGGTTCTGGCCAATATATGGTCAGGCCACTGCACACCGAATGTTGCGCTGCCGCTCGGCATCCCGGTAACCGTTGATACTTTTCATATGCGTTTGGAATTTAATGAAAAAATCGTGGAAGAATGAGCGTTCCCAAAATGGAAACGCTTTATTGTTGACAAAATAATGAAAATAACATTATTTTTTAATATTATTGCACTATAAAGATTGACATTTACATGATTCGACAATATACTACTAATTGTGCTTAAATTCTATTTTCAGACAATATAAAATAAAATATCAAAGGTGAAGAATATGAACAATATTTTACTTAGGAAGAAATCAATTTCGGATATGCTTGAGACTAGCAAATCTCATGCATTAAAACGTTCGCTCGGGGCACTGGACTTGACATTTCTAGGGATCGGCGCTATTATCGGGACGGGAATTTTCGTGTTGACAGGCGTGGTTGCCGCAGAAACGGCCGGTCCTGCCCTTATTATTTCGTTTATATTATCTGGGATCGCGTGCGCGCTAGCTGCGCTTTGTTACGCCGAGTTTTCATCCAGCGTCCCGATCGCCGGGAGTGTTTACACCTATACGTACGCGACAATGGGGGAAGTATTTGCGTTTTTGATCGGCTGGGACTTAATGCTTGAATACCTGCTTGCCGTTTCATCTGTTGCAACCGGCTGGTCCGCTTATTTCCAATCGTTTATCAGCGGCTTCGGCATCCATATTCCGAAAATTCTATCATCACCACCAGGAAGCGGGCACGGCGGAATCGTTGATTTGCCGGCAATTCTCATCATCCTGTTGATCACCGCTTTGTTGTCACACGGTGTACAGGACAGCGCAAGGTTTAATAATTTGATGGTCATGATTAAATTGGCTGTCGTGTTCATTTTTATTGCGACCGGGATTGGCTATGTGAAGCCGGCAAATTGGACGCCGTTTATGCCGTTCGGGTTCCACGGCGTGATCACCGGCGCGGCAACCGTGTTTTTCGCTTATCTCGGCTTCGATGCGGTCGCTACTGCTTCTGAAGAAGTAAGAAATCCGCAGCGCAATGTGCCGATCGGGATTATCTCATCACTTGCCGTTTGTACATTTTTATACATTCTCGTATCTTTGGTTTTAACTGGCATTGTTCCGTTTAAACTGCTTGATGTCAATAACCCTGTTGCATTTGCCCTTGAATATATCGGGCAGGGGAAATTAGCCGGCATCATTTCTATAGGGGCGCTGGCGGGCATTACAACGGTGCTGCTCGTCATGCTGTACGGCCAGGTGCGAATTACGTTTTCGATGAGCAGGGACGGCCTGCTGCCAAAAACATTTTCTCACGTTCATCCGAAATATAAAACGCCGTTTGCCAATACTTGGTTGACAGGAATTGTTGCGGCTGTCATCGGCGGATTTGTAGATTTAACGACGCTCGCCCATTTGGTCAATATCGGGACGCTCGCGGCATTTACGCTGATTTCGATTGCCGTCATCATCATGCGGAAAACGCACCCGGATTTAAAACGCGCCTTTAAAGTGCCTTTTGTGCCGGTGCTGCCGATCATCAGCGCAGCTTGCTGCCTGTATTTAATGGTCAGCCTTCCTGCGCTGACATGGAAATTTTTCTTCGCATGGATTGTCTTCGGCGCAGCTGTATATTTATTTTACAGCAGAAAACACAGCCAATTGAGCAAATAGCGCTCTGCAGGATGCTGCCCGTTTTGGCGCATGTAGGCCTTTATACAAACATTTTCCCGGGTTCTCCATATCTTATTAGCATCAATGCGAAAAGGAGGGAACATATTGGCGGAATCCAGACAGTATTACGGAGGCTACCCAGGAGCCTATATGCCGTACGGATATCCTCAACAATACCATACCGGCTATCCGTATGGGCATCATTACGGCTACCACCATGGGCACTATCATCACTACCCGCATACGCACGGCTATTACGGCCACGGCGGCTACGGGCAGTATTCGGGCGGCTACGGCTACCGGGAAGAAAAATAAACAAGCGCAAAAGGATGCCTCGTCTAAAAAGGCATCCTTTTTTACGGGCAATTCATTTTGCGGTAATAGCCCGGCTGGAATATAATGAAAGCATCTTAAAAGGAGGGTTTCTCATGGCGGACTTTCAAAACCAGATTGTTGTGGTGACGGGAGCGGGAAGCGGCATCGGCAAGGCGGCGGCGGAAGCTTTTGCCGAAAAAGGCGCATCCGTTGTCGTCGCTGAACTGAATCCGGAAACCGGGGAAGAAACGGCCTGTTCCATCCGGGAAAAAGGTGGAAAGGCTTCTTTTATTGAAACGGATGTACGGAAACCTAATCATATCATCCGCTTGTTTCAGGAAACTGAAAAGCAATTCGGCAGCGTGCATGTTTTAATCAACAACGCAGGCATTTCGAGGTGGAAGGATCCGCTTGAGCTCGACGTCGCGGAGTGGGAAGACGTAATACATACGAACTTGCGGAGCGTATTCTTGTGTTCCCGTGAAGCCGCAAAATATATGAAAAAGCAGGGAACTGGAGGGGCCATTGTCAACATTGCCTCAACCCGCGCTTTTATGTCGGAGCCGTATACAGAAGCATACGCAGCGTCAAAAGGCGGCATCGTTGCATTGACGCATGCGCTTGCCATTTCTTTCGGCCGATACCGGATCCGCGTCAATTCGATTAGCCCGGGGTGGATAGAAACAAAACATTACGACCAGCTGTCCGAAACCGATCATGCCCAGCATCCGGCCGGGAGAGTGGGACGCCCGCGGGATATTGCAAAAGGCTGCCTATATTTGGCAGACAGGGAAAACGGTTTTATTACAGGCCAAAATCTCACCATTGACGGCGGGATGACGGTCAAAATGATTTATGAAGAATAATTTCCCTTGACGGATTGCCTAATAACTGATAAAATAAAAAAGAATTATTTTTGTTCGGTATAGTAAGGAAGGAAAAAGTTTTAAAACTGACCGCCTGAAATCACTTGAGCAAGGATAGTATTTTTGTGTTGAACACACTAGGAGGAAATAAAATGGAACAAGGTAAAGTAAAATGGTTTAACTCGGAGAAAGGCTACGGATTTATCGAGCGCGAAGGCGGCAGCGATGTATTTGTCCACTTCTCGGCGATTCAGGGCGAAGGTTTTAAAACTTTGGAAGAAGGTCAATCTGTTTCTTTTGAAATCGAAGAAGGTGCACGCGGCCCTCAGGCTGCAAACGTCCAAAAATTGGCATAAGGCTGAGTTGAGCGAAACCCGTTGGGAGAACCCTTTTCCCGGCGGGTTTCTTTTTTATTGGGATGCTAAATATCCGCCGCATTTTTCCCGCCAGTCCCATCCATTTATGGGCATTTAAAAGAATGCACCTTTGAATCTCTAGTTTTTCGCTCCGGGAATGGTGAACAAATTATGGCATTTTCCGCGCGCTTATTTCCTTCTTTTATTTGCTCTTATTTGACGGTCGGCGGCGTGCAGTGCATTTGTTTTTTGTGTCAAAACATCCTCTTCAGCTCCTATTCTTGGTATTTCGACAGCGATTCCTTGTCCCAATACCCACGGGAAACCGGGATCAACCTTCCAAAACCTATCCGGCCCCATGTTTGAGGCGCCCGCAAAAAAGAAATCTGATTATACATAATAAGAGAGCGTTATTGTTGCAAAATATGGCTGCGATATCAAGACAACTTTTTTGAAAAGATGTGTTGAAAGGGACATCCGCATTTTTGATGAGGAGGGTGGCCCCCGCTTGAACAATTTTTGAGTTTGCCGATTATACGATGCGCACACCGATTGAAAAGAAGGATGCATTTAATGAAATTTTAAAAATGCCGCATGAATCGGAAATATGGATTTTGCCTACAGCGGAAAAATCTTCTCAGTATATGCGCGAAATTCAGGAACCGAAAACGGCCACCTTATTTTCTTTTTGATCAAAATTGAAAGACACTATCCGGTGCGGCCGGACTTTTATTGTGGCGGACAAAGGCGGTTGCGGGGCTCCGGAGAAATTTACGGTAAATGGAAGATTAAAAAATTTATATTTTTTATTTTTTTAGTATTGTATATTCATACACTTTAAATTATAATAATACACATACATATCAATAGGGAGATGAATATGTTGAAAATAGGGATTGTCGGGGCAAACGGGTACAGCGGCGCGGAACTGATCAGACTGCTTGCCCGCCATCCCAAAGCAGAACTGGAGATGTTGATATCGCATCGTACAAAAGGGACGATGCTGACAGCGCAATATCCGCATTTTCAGCATATTGCCGAAGCGGAATTGGAAGACATGGCTCCGGATGAAATTTTAAACCGGGTCGATGTACTATTTTTCGCGACGCCGTCCGGTGTGGCAAAAGACTGGATTCCGTGCTTCCTTGAAAAAGGATTAAAATGCATTGACCTGTCCGGGGATTTCAGGCTTGATAACGGGGAGGCGTACAGGCGCTGGTATAGGCGGGAACCCGCTGCACAGAACTATTTGGACAAAGCGGTGTACGGCCTTTCCGAAATGAATGCGTTCCGGATAAAATACGCCCAGCTCATCGCCAATCCGGGCTGCTTCCCGACGGCGGCGCTGTTGGGGGTTCTGCCGGCAATTAGCGGTGGCCTGATTGACCCGTCTTTCATTGCCATTGACGGCAAGACCGGCGTTTCCGGGGCGGGCAGGAATCCTTCCCTCGGGAATTTATTCGCCGAGGTGAATGAAAATACCGGCGCATACAAAGTCGGCATCCACCAGCACACTCCGGAAATTGAAAGGTTTATAAAAGAATTTGGCGGGCAGGAGGCGAAGGTCACCTTTATCCCACATCTCGTTCCGATGACAAGGGGCATTCTTTGCACGATCTATGCGCCCCTGGCAAAAAAAGTCACAACGGAAGAGGTCCGTCAATACTATAAGGAAGTGTATAAAGGCCGGAAATTTGTCAGGATCAAACCGGCCGGCTCTTTTCCTTCAACAAAGGAAGTTTATGCTTCAAACTATTGTGACATCGGCGTTTACGCGGATGAACGGACAGGAAGGCTGACGATCATTTCTGCCATTGACAATCTTGTAAAAGGCGCGAGCGGGCAGGCTGTCCAGAATATGAACCTGCTGTTCGGCCTCGCGGAACATGAAGGGCTTGATGCCGTTCCAGTTTATCCGTAAGAATACGAATCTAAAATGAACATACAGCTAAAACATGGAGGATGGCAATGAATCAATTATATGAAAAGGCAAGCGCAGCATCTTACAGCAAAACAGACGGAAATATTATGAGTCCACTAGGCTTTATTGCAGGCGGGCTGCACTGCGGGATTAAAAGAAAGCGCCCGGATCTGGCTTGGCTTTATTCTGAAGTGCCTGCAAAAGCGGCTGCGGTTTACACAACGAACCATTTTCAGGCAGCGCCGATAAAAGTAACAAAAGAGAGCCTTGCAAAAAGCCAAATGCTGCAGGGGATGATCATCAACTCGGGAAATGCGAACTCTTTTACCGGGAATGAAGGCCTTGCGCATGCGTACATGATGCGCAAATGGTTTGCCGGGCATATCGGTGTGGAAGAAGACCTCATCGGTGTGGCCTCGACAGGTGTGATCGGTGAACTGTTGCCAATTGAAAAAATTGAAGCTGGCATCTCAAACATACCGATTGGGAAAAACGAAACGGGCGGGGATTTTTTTGAAAAAGCGATTTTAACAACCGACACATTCCAAAAACGTGCCTGCGCTGTGGTTGAAATCGACGGGAAAACTGTTACGGTTGCCGGCGCAGCAAAGGGATCGGGCATGATCCATCCGAATATGGCAACAATGCTTGCCTTTATCACAACAGATGCGGAAGTCGAGTCGGAAACATTGCAAACCGTTTTAAAACAAATGGTCAACGAGACATTCAATATGATTACCGTAGACGGGGATACGAGCACAAACGACATGGTTGTCATGATGGCAAACGGGATGGCGGAAAATCAACCGCTTTCCGCACAACATCCGGAATGGCACAAGTTTATGGATGCATTCTCGTATGTGTGCACGCAATTGGCAAAGCAGATTGCAAGGGACGGGGAAGGCGCCACAAAATTGGTGGAAGTATTTGTCTCTGGCGCCGAAACAAAAAACGCTGCGCAGACGGTCGCCAAAACGGTCATCGGCTCGAACCTTGTGAAAACGGCCATTTTCGGTGCCGATGCCAACTGGGGAAGGATTATTAACGCGATCGGCTACAGCGGCGTCAACGTGGATGAAAACATGCTGACGGTTAAACTCGGCGGGTTTACAGTTGTCGAAAACGGTATGCCGGGTTCTTATTTGGATGAAGAAGCACACAAGTATTTGGCCGGAAATGAAGAGATCCATATTGATGTAGATCTTGGGTCCGGAAGCCATTCGGCGATCGCATGGGGATGCGATCTGACATACGATTATGTGAAAATCAACGCAACATACCGTTCTTAAGTTTTTTGCGCGCTAAGGTGAATAATTATACAATTCTATAATTAATTATAAGGGGTTGGCCATATTGCCATACGTTGTCATCAAATGCGGCGGCAGCATTTTAAATCAACTGCCTGATGCATTTTTTGAAAATATTTTACAAATAAAACAACAATATCAGCTTGATCCGATCATCGTGCACGGCGGGGGGCCGGCGATTTCGGCGGCGCTCGAAAAAATGCGAATCAAAACGCGGTTTATTAACGGCATGCGCGTGACGACGGAGCCGGTGTTAAACGTTGTAGAAATGGTCCTCTCCGGCTCCATCAATAAATCGATTACTCGCAAACTTTCTTCAATGGGTGCTAAAGCGATCGGCATTAGCGGCACTGACTGCGGCCTGTTAACTGCAAAGAAGCTTGATTACGATAAGCTTGGGTTTGTAGGGGAAATCGAGTCGGTCAACAGTCATGTGCTCCAAGCATTGTTGGGACAACAGTTTATCCCGGTTATTTCCCCGCTCGCTTTAAGTAAAAACGGCCAGCGCCTGAACATCAACGCAGATTTGGCGGCAGCGGCAATTGCCAAAAAAATGAATGCGGCATTATGGATGGTGACGGATGTCCCGGGCGTGATGCACGAGGGGAAAGTGCTGCCCCATCTGACGCCGGAACAAGTCGAAATGTTGATACGAAAGAAAGCCGTCACCGGGGGGATGATCCCGAAAGTCCGGGCTGCAGCCGAATGCATCCAATCCGGGGTGAAGGAAGTCGTCATTGTCAATGGCATGGAAGAAAACAGCCTGCTGCGCCTTGCCGGGGGCGGAAAAATGGGAACGAAATTTACAGGAAACGGGGTTTTGATCGATGGTTAAACAATCAGCAATCAAAGTAAAACATGCGCTGATGGAAACATACAGACGGACGCCGGTGAAGCTTATAAAAGGAAAAGGCTGCTTTGCCTGGGACGAAAACGGAAAAAAATATCTTGATTTTACATCGGGCATTGCCGTCTGCAACCTCGGCCATGTGCCAGAAAAAGTAAAAGAAAAAGTGGGCAAACAGCTTGATCAAATCTGGCACACTTCCAACCTGTTTGAAATCGAAGCGCAGGAAAAACTTGCCGAAAAGCTCACCGAATTAAGCACATTTGACCGGGCATTTTTCTCTAACAGCGGCGCGGAAGCAAATGAAGCGGCCATTAAGCTTGCCCGCCTTTATGCGAACAAGCGCAAAAAAAGCGGACCAATTGTAACGTTTCAGCATTCCTTCCACGGCCGGACGCTCGGGACATTGTCGGCAACGGGGCAGGAAAAAATCCAGAAAGGATTTGATCCGCTGCTTCCAGGGTTTGCCTATTTGCCGTACAATGATCCCGCCGCTTTATCGGAGGTGGATACCATCAAACCGATTGCGGTGATGCTCGAACTCGTCCAGGGCGAAGGCGGCGTAATCCCGGCGAAACAAGTATGGGTGGACGCGCTGATCAGTACATGCAAAAAGAACGGGATTCTGGTCATTGTCGATGAAGTGCAGACGGGCATGGGCAGGACCGGCACGCTTTTCGCTTATGAACAGTACGGTTTCGAGCCGGATATTATGACACTTGCAAAAGGTTTGGGTTCTGGTTTCCCGATCGGCGCAATGCTTGCCAAAGAAGAAGTGGCGGAAAGCTTTACACCGGGCACGCACGGCAGCACATTCGGTGGGAATCCGCTTGCCACAACGGCCGGGCTCGCTACGCTTGAAACATTTATCGAAGAAAAAGTAATTGAAAACGCCCAAAAACAAAGCAAATACTTATGGGCGAAACTAGAGACCTTTAAGGCGCAATTTTCCTTTATTAAAGATGTCCGCGGCAAAGGGCTGATGGTCGGCATTGAAACGGAAATTGAAGCTGCGGAAATCATCAGGGCGGCGTTAAAAGAAGATTTGCTTGTGCTGTCTGCCGGTCCTCATGTTGTCCGCCTTTTGCCGCCGCTTATTGTGTCGGAAGAAGAAATAGACCTTTTTGCCGAAAAAATGCAAACCGTTTTTTCGCATTTTTAAACAAACAGCATCCATCCAACGGCTTTTAGATAAGGGAGGACAGAAATCGTGGTAAGAGGTTATCTTATTCTCGAAACGGGAGAAATTTTTGAAGGAAACTTGGCGGGCAGCCATTTTGAAACGGCCGGAGAAGTCGTGTTCAATACCGGTATGACGGGTTACCAGGAAATGATGACGGATCCGTCGTATGCAGGACAGATTTTAGTATTCTGCTATCCTTTGATCGGCAATTACGGCGTTAACGCGGATGACCATGAGAGCATGAGGGTTTCGGCGCGCGGGATTGTTACGGGTGAAATCTGCGGGGGGCCGAGCTTTTATAAATCGGAGTCAACGGCGTTGTCATTTTTGGAAAAATCAGGCGTTCCCTGCCTGACGGATGTGGATACGCGCGCGCTTGTCAAAACGATCCGCAGGCAAGGAACCGTACGGGGGATCATTACGACAGATCCAAATGCTGAAGTGCCTTGCTGGGACGGGGATGAATTTCTCGTTGCAAAGGTGTCAACGGATCGGCCGGAAACTCACGGCAGCGGCCTTTTGCATATCGCGCTTATGGATTTCGGATATAAAAAATCGATCCTCCAGTATTTGCTCGACCGCCATTGCAAAGTAACGGTCGTCCCTTTCGATTTTAGCGCGAAACAAATGGAGGAAATCGATCCTGACGGCGTTGTTTTCTCAAACGGCCCGGGCGACCCGGTAAGGCTTTTGGAGTGGCTGCCGGAAATTAAAAAAATCAGCGCCGCTTATCCGGTGCTCGGCATTTGCCTCGGACACCAGCTGCTTGCGCTTGCCTACGGGGCGAAAACGAAGAAGCTGCCGTTCGGCCACAGGGGCGGAAACCATCCTGTGAAAGATTTGCGGACCGGAAAAGTGTTTATGACGGCGCAAAACCACGGCTATGTCGTCGATGAAGCATCGCTTTCCAGCTCGGAAATGGAACTGGTATTTAAAAATGTCAATGACGGCACGGTAGAAGGCTGCGCCCATCCGCACCTGCCGATTGCGACTGTTCAATTCCATCCGGAAGCGCACCCGGGTCCGCAGGACAGCGAATACATTTTTGAGCAGTTTTTACAGCAAGTACAACAAAGAGCGGGAGTTATGTCTTATGCCATTAAATAAATCGATCAAGAAAGTGCTTGTGATCGGGTCTGGCCCGATTGTGATCGGCCAGGCCGCGGAATTTGATTATGCCGGTACGCAAAGCTGCCTTGCCCTGAAAGAAGAAGGGATTGAGATCGTGCTCGTGAACAGCAATCCGGCCACCATCATGACAGATGAAGAAATCGCAGACAGAATTTATTTTGACCCGCTGACCGTCGAATCTCTCGAACAAATTTTGCAAAAAGAACGCCCGGACGGCATCATCGGCACATTGGGCGGGCAGACCGGGCTGAACCTCGCCGTGCAGCTGTATGAAGCGGGCATTTTGGAAAAATACGGCGTGAAACTGCTCGGCACCCCTGTCGAATCGATTCAAAAAGGGGAAGACCGCGAAAAATTCCGCCAGTTGATGATCGATATCGGCGAACCAATTCCGCAGTCCAAAATCGTAGAAAATACGGAAGATGGTTTTGCATTTGCGAAAAAAATCGGCTACCCCGTCATCATCCGCCCGGCTTACACGCTCGGCGGCTCGGGCGGGGGATTTGCTTCCAATGATGAAGAGCTCCTCGAAGTTTTGCAGCGCGGGCTTGATTTAAGCCCGATCCACCAGGTACTGCTTGAAAAAAGCATTAAAGGATGGAAAGAAATCGAATACGAAGTTGTACGCGATGCCAATGATACATGCCTTATCGTTTGCAATATGGAAAATATTGATCCGGTCGGGATTCACACGGGCGACTCGATCGTTGTTGCGCCGTCGCAGACATTATCAGATGTGCAGTACCAAATGCTACGGAACGCCTCTTTAAAGGTAATCCGCGCGCTCGGCGTGATCGGCGGGTGCAACATCCAGTTCGCCCTTGATCCCCATTCTGATCAGTACTATATTATCGAAGTCAACCCGCGCGTGAGCCGTTCGTCGGCCCTTGCTTCAAAAGCGACCGGCTACCCGATTGCGCGCGTTGCTACAAAATGCGCGATAGGCTACCATTTGGATGAAATTTTAAACCCTGTGACAGGCAGTACGTTTGCGTCGTTCGAGCCTGCCCTCGATTACGTCGTCGTGAAAATCCCGCGTTTTCCGTTCGACAAGTTTACGGAAGCGGAACGGAAGCTCGGCACGCAAATGAAGGCAACCGGCGAAGCAATGGCCATCGACCGCACGTTTGAAGGAGCGCTCAATAAAGGTATCCGTTCGTTGGAACTGGGCTTGAATGGACTGCATCACCCTGCGCTCGAAGGCAAAACAGCGGAAGAACTGGTCCCGTATTTAACCGAAGCGACGGACCTCCGTCTGTTTGCAGTGGCGGAAGCAATACGGAAAGGCATGGATCTTGCTGCAATCGGAAATTATACGGAAATTGACCGCTGGTTTCTCGAAAAAATGAAAAACATCGTTGATCACGAAGAAGCATTAAAACATTATACGATAGAAAATGTGCCGGACCATTTGCTTGCCGCAGCCAAAAAAATGAATATCAGTGACGAAAGGCTGGCGGTGCTGTTCGGCTGCAGCGAAAAAATGGTACGCGGCAAACGGAAACAACTGGGGCTGAAGCCGGTTTACAAACTTGTCGACACTTGCGCGGCCGAATTTGAAGCCGTAACGCCGTACTATTACTCGACTTGGGGCGGCGCGGACGAAGTGAAAGTGTCGGACCGCAAAAAAGTGCTGATCATCGGTTCCGGGCCGATCCGCATCGGGCAGGGGATCGAGTTCGATTACTGCTCCGTCCATGCGGTCATGGCACTGAAAAAACTCGGTTATGAAACGATTGTCGTGAATAACAACCCGGAAACGGTCAGCACCGATTTTTCGATGGCCGATAAATTATATTTTGAACCGCTACGCCCGGAAGATTTGCTGCATATCATTGAAAAAGAGAAGGTGGAAGGCGTATTTACACAATTCGGCGGGCAGACGGCGATCAATGTGGCCGCAAGCCTTGAAGCAGAAGGCGTGCCGCTGTTCGGAACAGACGTCGATGCAATTGACCGGCTTGAAGACCGCAGCTTGTTTTACCAATTGCTCGATGAACTGAGTATTCCGCATATTAAAGGGCATATCGCCTATGATGCCGAGGAGATGAAAGCGGCGGCAAAAGACCTACAGTTTCCGGTGCTGGTCCGCCCGTCTTATGTCATCGGCGGCCAGTCTATGTTCATTTTTTACCATGAGAACGAACTGGATGCTTACGCCGAATCGCTGCAGTATACGAGCGAAAAAAGCTGGCCGCTTTTGATCGACCAGTATTTGCCGGGGGTTGAATGCGAACTCGACTGCATCACCGACGGGAAAAACGTTTTGATCCCGGGCATATTTGAACATATCGAAAAAGCTGGTGTGCACTCTGGTGACAGCATGGCGGTCTACCCTCCGCAAAACTTGAGCAAGACGGTACAGGAAACGCTTGTGGAATATGCGGAAAAAATTTGCATAAGCGGGCACATCAAGGGCATTGCCAATATCCAGTATTTAATTCACGGCGGCACGGTTTATGTGCTGGAAGTCAATCCGCGTGCATCAAGGACGGTTCCGGTTTTAAGCAAAGTCACCGGCATTCCGATGGTTGACCTGGCAATTGCCGCGCAGACCGGAAAACCGCTTGCTGTAAGCGGCCTGGCGGAAGCACCGGAACTTACTGCCGTGAAAGCGCCGGTATTTTCATTTACGAAACTGAAAGATGTCGACCCTGTTTTGGGGCCGGAAATGAAATCGACCGGCGAGGTACTTGGCCTTGCCGGCTCATACGGCGAAGCGCTGCAGAAAACGCTTCTTTCTGTCCGCTATCCGCAGTTCGAGCCGCATGAAAAAGCGCAATATGTATTCTGCTCGGTGACAGAGCGCGAAAAAGAAGCGTCGTTCGCTGTCTTAAAAGTTTTGGCAGGACGCGGCTATAAACTGGCTGCAACGGAACATACCGCCGAATTCTTGCGTAAATACGGCGTTGATGCGAAAAAAGTGGATTTGGAGGAAGCGGCCGCATTTTTTGAAAACGAGGAGATTGCAGCGGCAGTTATTATCCCGACGAAAGGGCGCGACAACAAACGGGGCGGAAGCATGCTGCGCGAGACGGCGATGCGCTTCCATATTCCGCTCTTTACATGCCTCGACACATTGGAAGTGGTCGTAAACCTGGCAACCGGCAAAAAACCGGAGGCCGCGGCGATCAATGATTTTCACCGCATCAAAGTAGAAGTATAGCGAGAAGGGAAGAAAAGAAATGGCAACGACTACCGGAACGAAGAAAAAAGATTTTTTAACGATCGGCCAGCTGTCAACGGAAGAAATCCATGATTGGCTGAAGGAAGCCCTCGCTTTAAAAAAAGCGCATAAAGCAGGGAAAGATACCCCTTATTTAAAAGGGAAAGTGCTCGGCATGATTTTTGAAAAATCTTCGACGCGCACCCGTGTATCTTTTGAAGCCGGCATGCTCCAGCTCGGCGGGTATGCCTTGTTTTTAAGTTCTAAAGATATCCAGCTCGGGCGCGGGGAAACGATCCATGATACGGCAAAAGTTTTATCCCGCTATGTCGACGCCCTGATGATTCGCACGTTCGGGCACGAAACGGTGGAAGAGTTTGCAAAATATGCAGATGTCCCGGTGATCAACGGGCTGACAGACTTGCACCATCCGACCCAGGTGCTCGCAGATCTATTGACGATCTATGAATATAAAGGAAAACTTGCAGGGCTGAAAATCTGCTATTTGGGGGACGGCAACAACAATATGTGCCATTCCCTGCTTGAAGGGGCTGTGAAAACGGATATTGATATTTCGGTCGCTTCTCCAGAAGGGTATTTCCCGGATCCGGACATCCTTGCCGCCGCCAAAAATGAAGCCGGACAAAAAGGCGTCAAAGTGGAGATCGGAACAAACCCGGAAGAGATGATTCAAAATGCGGATGTCGTCATTACGGATGTTTGGGCGAGCATGGGCCAGGAAGGGGAAGCAAAAAAGCGCCTGGAAGATTTGAAAGGCTACCAGGTCAATGAATCATTATGCAAACTGGCAAAAGATGATTTTCTCTTCCTCCACTGCCTGCCCGCCCACCGCGGAGAAGAAGTAGCGGAAGGTATTATCGACGGCCCGCATTCGATAGTTTTTGACGAGGCGGAAAACCGTCTGCATGTCCATAAAGCCATTTTAAAAAAATTACTGGAAAATTATTGAGCGTTCGTTTATAATGAGTGTATAAAAATTCAAATATAATATTATTTATGCAAAAAAGGCAGGGAGAAACTATAATGGCGAAGGAAAAAATTGTATTAGCATATTCAGGCGGTTTGGATACATCCGTATCGATTAAATGGATCCAGGAAAAATACGGGTATGATGTGATCGCCCTTGGGATAGATGTCGGGGAAGGCAAGGATTTAAACGCCATCCGCCATAAAGCATTGAATGTCGGTGCGGTTAAAGCCGTGATCATAGATGGTAAAGAAATGCTCGCAAAAGATTATATTTTGCCGGCTTTAAAGGCGAATGCCTTATATGAAGGGAAATATCCGCTGTCTTCGGCGATCAGTCGCCCGCTTATTTCAAAGCTGCTTGTCGATGTGGCGGAGCAGGAAGGCGCGGTTGCCGTCGCGCACGGTTGCACCGGGAAAGGAAATGACCAGGTCCGTTTCGAAGTGTCCGTCCAGGCGTTAAATCCAAAGTTGAAAGTCGTTGCGCCTGTCCGTGAATGGGGCATGACGCGCGATGAGGAAATCGCCTATGCAGAGAAAAACAATATTCCGATCCCGGTTGATTTAGACAACCCGTTTTCGATTGACGCCAACATTTGGGGAAGGGCATGTGAAGCAGGCGTGCTCGAAAACCCGTGGAACGAAGCGCCGGAAGCGGCTTTTGAATGGACAGCGCCGATTGAAATGACGCCGGATGAGCCGGAATACATCGAGATATCATTTGAAAAAGGCGTGCCGGTTGCATTAAACGGCGAAGCGATGGGGCTTGTTAAAATGATCGAACAGCTGAACCTGATTGCAGGCAAGCATGGCATCGGCCGAATCGACCATATTGAAAACCGCCTCGTCGGGATCAAATCGCGCGAGGTGTATGAAAATCCGGCTGCAGTTGTACTGATCAACGCCCATAAAGAACTGGAATTTTTGACATTACCGCGTGAAGTGACGCAATTCAAAGCAACTGTAGAACAGCATATGGCGAAAATCATTTACGAAGGGCTCTGGTACTCGCCTTTGAAAGCGGCTCTCGATGCATTTGTCGAAGAAACGCAAAAGACGGTAACGGGGACGGTCCGCATTAAACTGTTTAAAGGTACCCATACCGTTGTCGCCCGCAAATCGCCGTTCAGCCTGTACAACGAAGAACTTGCCACTTATTTGAAAGGAGACTCGTTTGACCATAATGCTGCGGTCGGTTTCATCAAACTTTGGGGCCTGCCGACAAAAGTATTTGCCGAAATCCAGGCAAACGGAAAAGTGTTGAACAAATAAGCTAAAATTTATGGCCGGTGGACTATAAAATTAGCGGAAAAAAGAGGGCGGATTCCGTAGTCAACCACTGAACTGAATCCGGTATAAGTATGATAAGGCTGTGGCGGTCTGCCGCGCAGCCTTTCATTTTTTTACTATCATCACGGCAGGAGGAAAAAACATTGTCAAAGTTATGGGGCGGACGTTTTACGAAAGAAACGAACAAGCTGGTGGAGGAATACACCGCGTCCATCGCATACGATCAGCGGCTCGCGTTTGAAGATATAGAAGGCAGCCTTGCCCATGTCCAAATGCTCGGCGAATGCGGGATATTACCGAAAGAAGATGCGGAAAAAATAAAAGAAGGGCTTGAAAAAATTGCCGAAAAAATCAAAAATGGTGAAGTGGAATTTTCAGTTGACAACGAAGACATCCATATGAATATCGAAAAAATGTTGATTGACGAAATCGGCCCTGTCGGCGGCAAGCTGCACACCGGGCGGAGCCGCAACGACCAGGTCGCCACAGACATGCATTTGTATGTGCGGAAAACGACAAAAGAAATGATCAGTCTGATTACGCATGTCCAGGAAGCGCTGCTTGTGCAGGCGAAAGCCAATACGGAAACGATGATGCCGGGCTATACACATTTGCAGCGGGCGCAGCCGGTGCTGTTTGCCCACCATCTGCTAGCTTATTTTTGGATGCTTGAGCGCGATAAAGAAAGATTTGCCGACAGCCTGAAGCGGACGGACTGGCTGCCGCTCGGGGCAGGGGCGCTTGCCGGCACGACTTTCCCGATCGACCGGGAGCGGACGCGTGAACTGCTCGGATTTGGCCGGATATACCCGAATAGTTTGGATGCCGTCAGCGACCGCGATTTTGTGCTCGAATTTTTAGCCAATGCTTCAATTTTAATGGCCCATATTTCGCGGCTTTCGGAAGAAATGGTCATCTGGTCCAGCCAGGAATTCCAGTTTATTGAACTGGATGATTCATTTTGCACCGGGTCGAGCATCATGCCGCAAAAGAAAAATCCGGATGTGCCGGAACTGTTGCGCGGTAAAACGGGAAGGGTATTCGGCCACTTGCTCGGGCTTTTGACTGTATTAAAAGGGCTGCCGCTTGCTTACAACAAAGACATGCAGGAAGATAAAGAAGGCATTTTTGATACGGCTGATACGCTCGAGGGGGCGCTCAAGCTGCTTGCACTGATGATTGAAACGATGAAAGTCAATAAAGAGAAGATGTTCAAAGCCGTTTCAAACGATTACTCCAATGCAACCGATATCGCCGATTATTTGGCGAAAAAAGGGCTTCCGTTCCGTGAAGCCCATGCCGTCATCGGACAGATTGTGCTGTATGCGATCCAAAATGATAAATTTCTGCTCGATTTGACGCTCGATGAATATAAACGCTTCAGTCCGCTTTTTGAAAAAGATATTTTCGAAGTGCTGAAACCGGAACATGTTGTAAAAGCAAGAAACAGCACCGGGGGAACCGGGCATGAACAAGTGGCTGCGCAGCTTGTAATGGCGGAAAAACAATTGGAAAACGGTTTTTAAAATGCAGGTTGACGTTGGCGGCATTTTTATGAAAACCCGGCGGGCGTCTTGCCGGGACTTGCCGGATTCTCCGTTTTCTTTTAAACTGTTATACAATAGACTGCACACGATGCGAAAAAGTTTGATATAATAAAATATTGTAAAGCGTTTTAATCTTTTGCATCATGAGTATAGGGCAGTACATACATCTTGCGAGTCAAAAAGTGGGAGGAAAAGGTCTTGGTTGAAATTGCAAGGCGCATGAACCAGTTGCCGACGTTGATTTTCAATGAACTCATTGCGTACAAAAAGAAAAAAGTAAAAGAAGGATGCCGGATGATCGATTTAAGCATCGGCAGCCCGGACCAACCGCCGCCAGCTTTTGTTATGGACGAAATCATCCGGAATGCAGGCGACCTGAACCAATACGGATATACGATTTCGGGGATTGAAGCGTTCTACAAGGCTGCAGCCGGCTATTATGAACGTTTCGGGGTGAAACTTGATCCGGAAACGGAAATCATCCAATTAATGGGATCACAGGACGGGATTGTCCATCTTCCGCTCGTCTTTTGCAATCCGGGTGATATCATCCTTGTCCCGGATCCTGGCTATACGGCATATGAATCGGGGTTGAAACTGGTGGAAGCAGTGCCTTACCCGATGCCGCTTCTTGAAGAAAACGGATTTATGCCGGACTTGTCGAAAATACCGGAAGACATCGCCCGCAAAGCGAAAATGATGATTTTGAATTTTCCAGGCAACCCGATTCCGGTTTTGGCAAAAAAATCGTTTTTTGAAGAAGTCGTCCGGTTTGCGAAAAAATACGATATCGTAGTGGCACATGATTTTGCCTACTGTGAACTCGTCTTTAACGGGAAAAAGCCGGTTAGCTTCCTTTCCGTCGAAGGGGCAAAAGAGGTCGGTGTTGAATTCAACTCCTTATCAAAAAGCTTCAATATGGCGGGTGCCCGCATCGGCTTTTTGGCCGGAAACCGTGAAGTGATCCGCCTGTTTTCGCAATTGAAGTCACATATGGATTACGGCATTTTTGAACCAATCCAAAGGGCTGCGACCGCTGCTTTAACAAACGGCAGGGAATTTGCACGGGAAAATGCCGCTCTTTATGAAAAGAGAAGGGATTTGTTTGTTTCCCGCACGGCGGAGATCGGGTGGAAGATCCGGCCATCGGATGCGACGATGTTTTTATGGGCAAAAATTCCGGAAGGCAAACAATCTGTTGCGTTTACTTACGAACTGATGGACCGGGCAGGGGTGGTCGTTACGCCCGGCATTGCGTTCGGCAGCCACGGTGAAGGATATGTCAGAATTGCGCTCGTACATGAGGAACATACATTGAAGGAAGCTGTCCGGAGAATCGAAGAAAGCGGTGTGCTGTTACAACAAAAAGCGGGACTCTTTTAAGGACCCCGCTTTTATTTGTCAATGAACATTATGTGAAATATATCACATAATTATTTTAAAATTTTCATGAAAACTTTAAAATGAGATAGACGCCGCAGCATAAATCGGTTATCATATTTTATGTAGGAATGATAATCATTATCAATAAAAATACCTCTATTCTTGGTTGCCAGGGAGGAGCAGTGATGGTCTTAACAGAACTGAAGCCTGGAGAAAAAGGCATCATTACAGATTTGTCCCATATTGACGAAAATATCCAAAGGCGTCTTCTTGATTTAGGTGTGCTGGAAGGCCGTGAAGTTTGTTATAAATGCGCATTGCCGTTCGGGGGGCCGTGCCTGCTTGAAGTTTGCGGGCAGTGCATCGGCATCCGCAAAAAAGAAGCAATGCGGATTCAAGTGGAGTGTTCATAATGCAGGTCGCTTTATTTGGCAATCCGAATACAGGGAAGACATCGCTTTTTAATGAACTGACGGGATCTTATGAATATGTCGGGAACTGGACGGGGGTCACCGTTGAGAAAAAGGTTGGGCGGCTGAAGAAAAATCTTGGCCTGTTAATCGATTTGCCCGGCATTTATGCATTGAACCCGCTTTCCAAAGATGAAGCGGTAGCTTCCAATTTTTTAATTGAAGAAGAATTTACATCCATTTTAAATATTGTCGATGCCTCCCAGCTTGCGAGAAATCTGCATTTGACCATCCAATTGATGGAATACGGAAAACCCGTCCTGATCGGCCTGAATATGATCGATGTGGCGAAATCGCGCGGCATGAAGGTAGATGAAAAATCCCTTTCGAAAGGGCTCGGCGTTCCGGTTGTGCCGATTATAGCCCGGACGGGAAAAGGGTGCGGGGAGATCTCGGAGCGGATGAGAGAAAAGCCTGTTGCGCCTGACTTCCGCATTGATTACGGGGATGTGATAGAGGAAGCGGCAACCCGCATTATGGGGATACTTCCGGATTATAAATCCTTGAATAAACGCTGGCTCGCCCTCCAATTTTTGGAAGGGAACGAAGTCATCCGTTCTATCTCTGCATTCCGTCCGTTGAAAACAGAACTTTTGGCTTATTGCACGGAAGTTGAAAACCGGCTACGGGAGAAAAATCCGCATGCTTCGTTGAAACAGGAAATGTTTAAAAAACGTCAGCAGTTTATTGATCGGCTGATCGGAACGGCCGTTGAACAAACAGGTTCAGAAAGAAAAACGTTGACGGAGAAAATTGATGCGGTGGTCTCCAATAAATTTCTCGGCGTCCCGATTTTTATTGGCACGATGTATTTGATGTTCTGCATCACGTTTAACTGGCTTGGGACTCCGTTATCCGATTTGCTCGACAAGTTCTTTTCGGGGCCGCTGACCGATTGGATCGAAGCCGGTTTAACGAAAGCCGGCGCAACCCAGTTTATCCGTGACGTCGTCCTGAACGGGATTGTCGCGGGCGTAGGCGGCGTGCTTGTTTTTGTGCCACAAATTTTCGTATTGTTTTTCTTTATATCGCTAATTGAGGATTCCGGGTATATGGCGCGGGTCGCAATGGTGATGGACCGGGTGATGGAAGCAGTCGGCCTGAACGGGAGAGCCTTTATTCCGCTGATTATCGGTTTTGGCTGCAATGTTCCCGGCGTGATGGCGTCAAGGCCGATCGAACAGCCGAAAGAAAGGCTGCTGACGACGCTCCTGACGCCGCTCATGTCGTGCTCGGCACGCCTTTCCGTATATAGTTTGTTTGTTTCGGCGTTTTTTCACAAATACCAGGCTTTAGTCGTCCTGTCGCTGTATTTGCTCGGTATCGTCATTGCATTGGTGCTTGCCAAAGTGTTTTCAATGGTAATGAAGACAGAAGGTTCCGTGTTTATCATTGAACTGCCGCCGTACCGTGTGCCGAATGCACGGAGCCTTTTCAGGGGCACATGGGACAAAGGAAAAGGCTTTGTCCGCAAAGCGGGGACTTTGATTTTCGGCGGGACGGTTGTCATCTGGCTGATTTCCTATACGGGGCCGGGCGGATTGGACGTTCCCGTTGATAAAAGTTTTATGGCGCTGATCTGCAAGTATCTCGCGCCGCTCTTTCAACCGCTCGGTTTTGGTACATGGCAGGCGGCTGCGGCACTTCTGACCGGTTTCATGGCAAAAGAAGTCGTTGTATCGACGATGAATGTGCTGTATTTTGTCCCAAGCGGCGCGTCATTGGCAGACGTGATCCAACACGCGTTTACACCGCTTACGGCTTACAGTTTTATGGTGTTTATACTATTATATATTCCTTGCCTTTCGACAGTGGCCATGGTCCATAAAGAAACCGGTTCGGGGAAAGTGACGCTTTTTTCGATCGGTTATGCGCTGACCGTTGCTTATGTAGTCTCGTTTATCATTTACCAGGGCGGCCGTTTACTCGGCTTCTAGAGACGGAGGGATGTTCACATGTTCAGTATCCTATTAGGAATCGCCATATTTGCTTATGCAGCATTTACGTTGATCCGATTTATGAAAAAAAGCAGGGAAGGGCAGTGCGCATCCTGTGCTCTGAAAGACAGCTGCGGAAAGGCAAACTGCTGTATTTCACACGGAGAGGCTCAGGATGCAAAAGCGAAAATGACGGTAAAAGGGTAAAAAAGGCCCCGCAGGCATTTACGCGGGACCGTTTTTTTATGCAATCTATTTCGCATCACGAAGGAGTTTCGTGTACAATAAGGGCAGGCCACTTAATTTAAATAAATTGGATGATGGGGGGAGTCACATGAAAGGAACAGATGTAAACGGTATCCAACAAAAATTTGAATACGGAAAAGAAAAAATTTGGTCACGAGATTTTGTCCTCATTCTTTTTGCGAATTTTTTTGTTTTTCTTGGTTTTCAAATGACTTTGCCGACAATTCCGCTTTTCGTTGAACATCTTGGCGGAAATGATCAATTGATCGGGTTTGTGGTCGGCATTTTTACATTTTCGGCGCTATTGTTAAGGCCATTCGCCGGCCATGCCCTGGAATCAAGGGGAAGAAGGTTTGTATACCTGTTGGGGCTTGCCATTTTTGTCATATCCGTCGGGTCTTATTCGGTTGCCGCAAGCATTCTTTTTTTATTATTGATGCGGGTGGTCCAGGGGGTCGGCTGGGGTTTTTCTACAACAGCCTCCGGAACGATCGCCACTGATATTATCCCGATGCGCAGGCGCGGGGAGGGTATGGGCTATTTTGGTTTATCTGGGAATCTCGCGCTTGCCTTTGGCCCGTCACTAGGCTTGTTTATTGCAGACAGGCTTCCTTTCCGGAATTTGTTTCTCATTTGTGCCGCTTTGGGCCTGGCCGCTTTTTTGCTGGCGACTAGAATCCACTATAAAAAAGCGGAAAAGCATGGAGCGGAAAAAAGTGGGCGCAAAAGATTTGATTTTTACGAAAAAACGGCGCTACAGCCGTCGCTCCTGTTGTTTTTTATTACTGTCACTTTTGGTGGCATTGCGTCATTCCTGCCGCTTTATACTGCCGAAAAGCATATTTCCGGTATCCAATGGTATTTTCTGGTCTACGCGCTTGCTTTAATGCTGACGAGGACATTTGCCGGGAAATTGTATGACAGGAAAGGGCATAAAGCTGTATTTGTTCCGTCAACACTGCTAATTGTTGCTGCAATGCTGTTATTGTCGTGGCTCCCGAATCCATTCGTATTATTTTCTGCAGCATTTTTATACGGATTCGGTTTTGGTTCCGTCCAGCCTGCGCTTCAAGCCTGGGCCATTGAAAAGGCGCCGCACAACCGTAAAGGAATGGCCAATGCGACCTTTTTCTCCTTTTTTGACCTCGGAATTGGATTCGGGGCGATGATGTTCGGCCAAATCGGGCATCTGTTCGGTTATCATGCCATCTATATGACAGCTGCTTGTTCTGTAGTGGTTTCAATTGTCCTGTATCTATTTTTCTATTCGAAAGAAAAAGGCACGCAAACGGTCTGACTTGGCGCCATTCCATCCGCGTTTTTAGATTTTTTCTCCGCCATATGATAAGATAAACATGTTCCGGTATTTACCACACCGGATCCCATCAATGCAAAGGGCGAATGTACCCGATGCTGCCGTTAAAAAGAATTTCAGGAAAAAGGCAGATGAGTTATGAGCAAATTCAATGATGATTATATGATCACAATGGATGACATTGTAAGGGAAGGTGACCCGATTTTAAGGAAAGTGGTCGATGAAGTGCAGATGCCGCCGACTGAGGAAGACAAGGCGGAATTGCGCTGCATGCTGCAGTTTTTAAAAAACAGTCAAAACCCGGAAATCGCCGCCAAATACAACCTGCGCGCGGGCGTCGGGCTTTCAGCAAATCAAATCGGGTTGAATAAGCGCATGTTCGTGGTGTACATTTCAGATGAAGACGGGGAAATGGAATACACCTTATTTAATCCGAAAATCATCAGCCATTCGGTTTCGATGATCTATCTTCCGCAAGGGGAAGGGTGCCTGTCTGTGGACCGGAAAGTGGAAGGCTTTGTCCCCCGGCACGAAAGGATCAAAGTGAAAGCTTACGATATGGACGGGAATGAAGTTCTGGTCAAATTAAAAGGCTTCCCAGCTATTGTTTTCCAGCATGAAATCGACCATTTGAACGGGATCATGTTTTACGACCATATCAATAAAGAGAATCCATTTGCGCTTCCCGCAAATGTGGATATCAGGAGCTTGTATGAGTAAGCGACATACAAAGCGGCAGCCTGCACAGCTGCCGCTTTGTTTAAATCCTGTTATTCCCTTGTATGGAAATAAGCATTCAGCTGGCCGCGGATCACCTTTTCGCGCATTGTCCGTTCATTGTATTTTTTCTGTTTAATGTATTCTTTGCGGATTTCTGCAGTTTGGATGCCTTCTTCCCGTTTGTTTGCGATGTCCATCAGCCGTTCGACATCGGAAAATGAATATTTTCGGATTCCCCGGTTCGTCCGCTCGGGAAAAATCAGTTTTCTCTCTTCATAGTAACGGATCCTTCTTTCGCTTAAACCTGTCAATTCACAAACTGTACCGATCGAGATGACTTTTTTATCGAGGTATGATTCGTTTGAAGCCACTATGTACCCTCCCTTTGTAAGGTGTTTTTATTAATATATAACAAAAAATCTAATTGTTCCATACTTATGTTAGGAAATCTAACAAGAAATCCCGATCTTCCCTTTGCTGATGGAAGAATACATCACAGAAGAAAACGCCTGCAATCTATTCCGATCTCCATCTCACGCATTATTGGCGGCAAAACGTTTAAAATAAACAGGTCGGGGGTAGAAATGTATTGTTTCTCAGGAGGGTTGACAGATGGAAATGATGACGTATTCCGATATGGAAGAAAGGAAAAATGATTATATTGAAAAACTTTTAGAAAAAGGGATTTATAAAGTCGGAAAATACCAGCTGTATGAGCTGCCGCTGTTGGATTTACAAAAAATTTACCACAATTCGTTTGAAAATAACATCCGCTAGAACAATTGCCGCTCCCTACCCCTCCCTTCACCGCTTCTGTCCGGCCATTTTTTCTTCTTTTGGAGTTGAGTTTTCATTTATTTACCAATATAATGATTCAAGATCATATGTTTTCGATAGAAGGAGAAAAAGGATGAAAAATTTTTTGATCGTGGTGGCGGGATCTGTCATTGTCGGCACGGCGTACAATCTTTTTTTCATTCCGCACAAAATATTAAGCAGTGGTTTAAGCGGGATTGCGATCCTGCTCGGCCTGATCACCCCCGTCAACACCGGGGTGTTAAATTTTGTGCTGAACCTGCCGTTGCTTGTTTTGTCCGTTTTTAAACTCGGGAAAAAGTTTACGTTGTTGACGGTTTCTTCGGTTATTTCTTTATCTTTAAGCCTGTATTTGCTCCCGGTTGTAAAAATATCTTCTGAACCGATTTTGTCTTCTTTATTCGGCGGCATTTTTACCGGCCTTGGCATCGGCCTGATTTTCAGGGCTTCCGGGTCCTCGGGCGGGTTTGATATTATTGCCATGTTTCTCGCAAAGAAAAAAGATTTTCCGCTCGGCGCCATCCTGTCGGCTTTAAACGGCGTGGTCGTCATCGCATCCGGGTTCGTGTTCGGCTGGGATGCCGCCTTTAATACGCTTGTGGCGATATTTGCATGCGGAAAAGTGATCGATGCCATCCATACGAGACATATTAAATTGACGCTGATGATCATAACATCTAAAGGCGAAGAAATGAAAACGAGACTGCTTGAAAAAGTGTACCGCGGGATTACAATGATGGATGGAAAAGGGGCATATTCCGGCGATTCCCGAAAAATATTGCTGATGGTCATTACGCGCTATGAGCTGACGGAAGTGAAAAATTTGGTCCGCGAAACCGATCCGGGGGCATTCGTCAATATTTTGGAAACCGCCGAAGTGGTCGGGTCTTTCCACCGGAATTGATTTTAAACTTTTCTTAAGGAATGGGGCGTAAACTGATATTGCTGGCATTCGCGATTTTGAAAGGTGGGTGGAGGGGCAAATGTATAAATTGCCGCGCCTTATTTTTGCAGCACTCATATTGATTATTTTATTGTTGGTTTTTAACCAATATTATTCGAGTAAAAATACCGCAAAAAACAGTATAAAAAGCGAATCGAGCCAAAGTGCTTCAAAAAATAGCAAGCAGAAAACAGAAAAGCAAAATTCATCCGGCAGCAAGAAAACATCAGGCAAAACGACCGAGCAAAAAGAAAAAACGAACAACTCGGAAGAAAAGAAAAATTCAAGATCCGGGAGAATATTGCTTGATGTGCCGCTCATTAACCAGATGGATGCGCCGCGCCTGTACAACGGGTGTGAAATTACAAGCCTTGCCATGCTTTTGCAGGATAACGGCTACAACGTGACGAAAAATGAATTGGCGAACGAGGTGAAGCGTGTGCCGCTTACATATGAAAACGGCAAGCATGGCAATCCAAATGTCGGTTTTGTCGGCAATATGGAAAACGGGCCGGGGCTTGGCGTGTATCACGGGCCGGTTTTTGACCTTGCCAAAAAATATGCCGGCAGCAAAGCGCATGATTTCACGGGACAGCCTTTTTCAAAAGTCATTCAAAATATTGCGGAAGGGCATCCGGTATGGGTCATCATCAATACATATTTTGCGCCGGTTTCGAATTTCCAGACTTGGGACACGCCCCAGGGCAAAATTAAAATTACATACAGCGAACACAGTGTTGTTATTACCGGGTACGACGACGACCATATTTTTGTAAATGATCCGTATGGCACAAAAAATAAAGAACTGGATCGAAACACTTTTGTAAAAGCATGGGAGCAAATGGGAAGCCAGGCGATTGTGATCCGTTGAACATTTTGCATGGAGATGTCCCAAAGCCCTTTTAAATAAGAAACCCGCCGGGATAAAACCATTTTCCCGGCGGATTTTCGCGATTTTCTAAAACAATTTCAGTTTTTGCATAATGGCGGAAATTTCCGGTTATATTATGGACAGGTTCAAATGAGGAGAGAGGGATCTGCCGATTTGCGAATTTTACAAAGTGAGACCGGCCTTTTGGCTGTTTGTTTTGCTGTCATCATTCTATATTTGTCGCCGCTTTACATTTTAGGGGGCGATGCCCATATCCGCGTGCATGATAACCTCGATTCTAATATTGCCTGATATAAAGTACTGGCCGAAAGCGGAAAAATGTTTAGACCGCTTGATGCGAGGATTCCCCAGGTGATGAACTGGATCCCGCGCAATGCGTTCGCGTCTGAATTCAGCCTGATTGTCTGGCTCTACGCCCTGTTTCCTCCGATGACCGCCTATGCCATTAGCCAGACGATCACAAGAATTTTTGCCTTTATCGGCATGTACGCGTTGTTAAAAACGCATTTTTTGCGCGACAGTGCGTACCAGCCGGTTTGTGCCGGATGCGCGCTCGCTTTTTCGCTTACGCCGTTTTGGCCGTCCGGCATGCTGAGCACGCTCGGCATGCCGCTTGCATTATGGGCTTTTCTTAATATCCGCGCAGGCAAAAACATCACGTGGAAAGAACGCCTCATCCTGACACTGATTCCGTTTTACAGCAGTATCGTCCTCGGCTTTTTCTTTTTCTTATCCGCAATGTTTCTGCTGTGGTTTTGGGGCGGAATCAGGGGAAAGGGCTGGAATTTCCGCTTTTTTGCCGCTATTCTTTACATGTCCGCCATTTTTTGGCGGTTGAGTATCGGCTTGTCTATTCATTTTTGTTTGCGGCTGTTCCGAACAGCCGCGATGAATATATCCATGCGCGCCTTTCGTTTTGGCATTCCGTCAGGCTTTCATTTAAAAATTATGTGCTCGGGCATACCCATGTCCTTACGGTGCATGGCTTTATCATTTTACCTTTTACGCTGCTTGCGTTTTGGATTGTTTTAAAAAATAAGCTCTGGAAAAGGGAAAGCACATTTGTAAGCTTGTTTATCCTTAATTTTTTGCTGTCGGTCTGGTATGAGTTTTGGTTTTATAAAGGTTGGCTGCCGTTAACCGAAAAAGTCCATTTTCTCAATACGTTTAACTTCGCACGTTTTCATTTTTTTCGCCCGCTTGTCATTTATGTACTGTTCGGCCTTAGCTTAAAAATTTTAGTGCAGCATTGGGGATTCTGGAAAAAAACGGCCGCTGCCTTTATCGCAGGGCAGATCATCATTCTTTTTATCTCTAATGATGAATTGGTGTACCATTCGAAACCGACGCCCAACCAGTTTTATGCCGAAACGCTATTCCAAAAGATTGATGACTATATCGGTAGGCCGAAAGCAAGTTATCGCGTGGCAAGCATCGGCCTCCACCCGGCAATCGCACAGTATAACGGTTTTTACACGCTTGATTCATACAATAACTTCTACCCGCTTTCCTATAAACACAAGTTCAGAAATATTATTGCGCGCGAACTGGAAAAAAACCGGGCAATCAAACAGTATTTTGATGAATGGAGCGGGCGCTGCTATATGTTTACGGATGAACTCGGCAAACATTATATGTTCCAAAAAAATTCCGGGGAAAAGCTTTCCCATTTGCAGCTCGATACGACCGCTTTTAAAAAAATGGGCGGGGAATTCATCTTTTCGGCGGTGCCGATCGAAATGCCCGCGGAAAATCGGCTACAATTTTTGCGTGCATTTTCGGACAAGGACACGGTGTGGAAAATATATGTCTACAAAGCCATGTAAAATATTGGCACATTATAAAATAAATCCCATTATTGCAACTTCCTGCGCTTTCCTTTATTATTCACCTGGTCTGTAATACAATCAAGGTAAAGGCAGGTGGAGAAAGGATGAACGAAAAAAAAACAGCCGGGGAAAAAGCGGCGGAATTCGTGGAAGATGGCATGACCATCGGGCTTGGAACCGGTTCAACCGTTTATTATACGATCAGAAAAATAGGGGAACGGGTGCAAAACGGCCTGAAAATTACGGGTGTTCCGACATCGCAGGCGACAGCGGTACTTGCCCGCGGATGCGGCATTCCGCTGGCCGACCTGAACGACACAGATACAATCGACTTGACCATTGACGGCGCGGATGAAGTCGATCCCGCCTTAAACGGCATTAAAGGTGGCGGGGGAGCTTTGCTGTTTGAAAAACTGGTGGCAAATGCATCGAAAAAAAATATATGGGTGGTCGATCACAGCAAGCAGGTCGAAAAACTCGGCGCTTACCCGCTGCCGGTCGAAGTCATCCCATTCGGTTGGAAACAAATCATGAAAATTTTTGAGGAAAAAGGCTTCAGGCCTGTTCTCCGCATGAAAAACGGGCAACCGTTCCAAACGGACGGCGGGCATTATATTGTCGATATCCGTGCCGGGCATGCCGGGGACATGGTAGCGCTCGGGAAATGGCTTGACGGGCTCACCGGCGTTGTCGAGCACGGCCTGTTTCTCGGCACATGCGACCTTGTTGTCGTCGGGGACGGCGAAAGCGTAAGCATGCGGGAAAAACCGCGGGAAACGGGTAACAGATCCTGATTTTTGGGTAAACGTAAAATGGAACAGAAAGGGAAACGCAAGTCCGATCCCTTTTCGGTTCCGTTTTCTCCGGCTGTTTCGCAGCAAGGCGCGTTTTCAGCCTGAACAACATGTTATCATATATGCTCAATCCAAAGTTCGGAGGAAGAACAGATGTATCGATTGTTAACGCATAACGACTTGGACGGCCTTGGCTGCGGCGTTTTGGCCAGGCTCGCATTCGGGAAAAACATCGAAATCCAGTACAATTCAGTGTCCGGGATCAATCCGCAGGTGGAAGCTTTTTTAAAGAAAGAGAAAAAAGAAGAGATGTTGTGGATCACCGATTTATCCGTCAATGAACAAAATGCGGAGTTGATTGATGCGTATGTCCTGCAGGGAGGGAAAGCGAAACTCATCGACCACCATAAAAGCGCGCTCCATTTAAATGCTTATGCATGGGCGTCCGTCCAGGTGGAGGAAGACGGAAAGCTGGCAAGCGCCACTTCATTATTTTACCGGTATTTGAAAGCCAAAGGGAAGCTCAGGCCGGACGACGCCGTGGATCAATTTGTCGAGCTCGTCAGGCAGATGGATACATGGGAATGGGAAAAAAACCAAAACGTCCAGGCAAAAAAATTAAATGACCTTTTTTATATGTATACGGTTGAAGAATTTGAAGAAATATTGTTACATAAGCTGACCCATAGTGGCTCATTTTCTTTTGACGATCTCGAGGAGAAAATTTTAGACCTGGAAGAGAAAAAAATTGCGCGGTACATTAACGGCAAGAAGCGGGAAGTTTACCAAGCCGTGATTGACGGCTATTATGCCGGCGTTGTCCATGCCGAATCGCACCATTCCGAACTTGGGAATGAGCTCGCGAAAGAATATCCGCATTTGGATTATATTGCGATTATAATGGTCGGGAAAAAAAGAATCAGCTTCAGGACGATCCATGACCATGTCGATGTATCGGAAATTGCGAAAAAATACGATGGTGGCGGTCACCGGAAAGCATCGGGCGCAATGCTGACGGCTGAGGCTTTCCGGCATTTCGTGGAGGAAACTTTTAAGTCCGAACCATTAAAGCGCGATTTCGCCCACAACCAAGCGAACATAAAAGGGCAGGAGGCCGGCTGCTTATACCAAAACCGGTGCGGGGAACCGTTCTTCGTATATAAAGACGTCCAAAAAGGCTGGGTCATTGAAGCAAAAGGGTTAAAACAGTCCCCGTCTTTTTCCGATTTTGAAGACGCAGAAAAATTTGTAAAGCGACAGTTCCAGGCCTGGCTTGTTCAGGATGATGTGTATATAGAGTACATGGAAAAAAAGCGCCGGATAGATAGCGGCGCATGAAGCGGGCTGAGGCTGTCCCAAAGGCCCCTTCTTAAACAAGAAAAACCGTTGAGAAAATAATTTTCTCGACGGTTTTTCTTCTTTCTGAAACAGGCGGTTCTTTTCCGCCTGTTTCAGAAGATTGTGGGCGATGGCAACCAGCCCGAATTCGATATTTACTTTCTCAAGCCCCCGCAGAGAAAATCTGCGGAACGACCGATTGCCTTTGATATGACCGAACACGTTTTCTACCTCGATTTTCCTTCGAGCGTAGATTTGCTCGTCTTTTTCACGATATTCCCAGTTAGAAACATTTCGGATATCTTTTTTGTAAGCCCGCGTCTCTTCTTTTCTCATAGTATTGTAGGGAATCAATGCTTCGAACTCTTCCTCATGCGCATACAAATAGTTGGCTTCCCCGCCATAACCTGCATCCGCAATGATCCGTTTTGGCTTAGGCAGGCCGGATGCTTTCAGCTTCTACAAATGCGGAACAAAGCATCTTGTATCAGTTGGCCTCTGGTGTATAGTGTATCCAAGAATAAACTGGTCTTCCGTTCCAATTTGGACATTGTAACCCGGTTTCAGCTGGCCGTTTTTCATATGATCTTCTTTCATCCGCATAAAGGTGGCATTATGATCTGTTTTGGAATAACTGTTCCGGTCTCCAAAAATTTCCAATCGGGCTTCATACTTCTTCAGCCGCGGTAAGTAGTCTTCTTTGAGTTTCTTGTAAATTTTTCGTTTCGACCGATAGACTGCCTTTTTCTCTTTCTTCAGTTCCTTGTCTTCTTCCTGCTCTGCGTCTGTTTCAGCTTCTTTGACTTTTGCTCCACCTTTTCGGCAATCTTCTCCAGCTGTTTTGCACTTACATGTTCAGCCGGAGCTTTCATTTCTTTCAATGTTTCCTCATCTAATTCAATCATTTCTTCGATGAGTTGAAATGTCTTTTGAAGGTTTTTTTATGGAAGGCTCTGTTAAATTTTATTGTTGATTATCGTTAATTTCTGATATCTGCGGGATTATCGGGCAAGAAGAGACCCCTTGTGCTAAGGCATCGAACAAGGAGGCTCGCGACGGTGTGCGGAAAGTGAGCGGATTTCGCGATCATCAACATTGGAACATAACACATAAAGAAAATAATTTCAAATAAAAAAATTCAAAAAATAACGTGAGTAAAACTGACAACATTACTGATGATTTTATTGGCCATGTTTTATACTTTTGATAAGCATTTTAGCCTAGACAACGGAGGTGATTGTTTACATCGTTTGCCGGTTTTACAAAAAGAAAACAGAAGAATGGGGGAAAAGAATGAAGTCAAAAAAATTATGGTCATTCGGCTTGGCGGCCGTGCTCGCGGTAAGTTTGCTCGGGGCATGTTCGCAGTACAGCAGTAAGAGCAATGCGTCCGGCGGCAGTATGCAAGTGATTAAAATCGCCACACAGTCCCCGCTCTCGGGCGGAAGTGCAACATTGGGGGAAGCCATTAAGCTCGGGGCACAGTTAGCATTGGAAGAACAACAGGCAAAATTTAAAAAAATGGGCTTTAAGCTGCAGCTTGTCCCGTATGACGACCAGGGCGACCCGAAAAAAGGCGTGTCCAATGCCCAATTGATCGGGTCAGATGACCAGGTTTTCGGAGTAATTGGGCATTTGAATTCTGGCGTTTCCATTCCGGCTTCCGAAGTGTATGAAAAATATGCGATTCCGATGATTTCTCCTGCCAGCACGGCGACTGAAGTGACCGACCGCAATTTAAAAACGGTGAACAGGGTATGCGCCCGCGATGACTTCCAGGGTCCGGCCGGCGCCTCTTACGCCGTGAAAACGTTAAAAGCAAAGAAAATTTTTGTCATCCAGGACAAAACGGCATACGGGCAGGGGCTTGCCGATGCCTTTAAAGCTGCCGCCGAGAAGCTTGGGGCAAAAATTGTCGGTTATGAAAGCATCACGGTCGGGGAAAAAGATTTTAACGGGGTGCTCAATTCCGTTTCATCGGCAAAGCCGGATCTTGTTTATTTTGGCGGTTTGTACGCTGAAGGCGGCTTGATTGTGAAACAAGCTAGGGCGAAAGGCATTGACGTGCCGATCATGGGCGGAGACGGCCTTGATTCTTCCACATATGTAGATATTGCGGGGGGTGCCGTAAAAAATACGTATTTGACATCAGTCGCTGGAGATGTCTCGAAAACATCGGAAGGGAAAAAATTCGCAGAAAATTACAAAAACAAATTCAGGAAAAATGTTGAATCTTATTCCGCTTATGCGTATGATGCGATGGGCGTCATGCTGAAAGGTCTGGAAAACGCCATTAAAGCTAATGGCGGAAAAATCCCAACCCGCGAGCAGGTCAGAGACGCCGTCCGCGCCATTAAAGATTACAAAGGTGTTGTCACGGAAGTCGACTTCGATTCAAAAGGCGACAACAAATACGCAAAAGTATTTATTTATAAGTTCAATAAAGCGGCTTACCCTGCCGAACAGGAAGGCGAAATCAGCAAATAAAAACAGACGGAAGGGCGTGCAGCGGGAGCCCTTCCGCTCATTCAAATGAAAGGACGTGGGGAAATGCTGACGGATTTGATCGGTACATTGCCGCAGGTGCTTATAGACGGCCTTACACTCGGTGCAATTTATGCCGTTGTCGCCATCGGGTACACGATGGTTTACGGCATTTTGGAACTAATTAATTTTGCCCATGGTGAAATTTTCATGACAGGGGCTTTTATCGGCACATCCCTGCTCTTTTTGTTTACCGGCCAGGGATGGATCCATACTCTGCCGGCAATCTTGATCCTGCTTCTGGCCATCATTGCGGCAAGCATCTGCACGGGGGTTTTGGGGATCGGCATTGAGCGGGTGGCTTACAGGCCGCTTAGAAATGCGCCGAAACTGATCACGTTGATTACGGCGATCGGGATTTCTTTCCTGCTTCAGGACATTGTCCGCTTTATCGCCGAGTTGAAGAAAGGAACCTACATTATCAACGGGCCTAATCTTTTCAATGGGCAAATCCATATTAAAGCATCATCTTTATGGCCGGAATTTCATGACGCGACGCTGAAAAGCTCCTTCCTCGTCGTATTGCTCGTATCCATTGTGATGCTTGCGGTGCTCGACATCTTTGTCAACCGGACAAAATGGGGAATGGCGATGCGGGCGGTCGCCCAGGACCGGGAAACAGCCTCCTTGATGAGCGTAAATGTCAATAAAGTCATTGCCATTACGTTTTTTATCGGATCTGCACTCGGGGGAGCGACGGGCGTTCTGTTTGCCGTCCAGTACGGCACAATAGACCCTTATATCGGCTATACGCTTGGGATAAAAGCATTTACCGCAGCAGTGCTCGGCGGAATCGGAAACATACGCGGCTCCATGGCCGGGGGGCTCATCCTCGGTTTGATTGAAATGTTTGCGGCCGCCAACCTTTCCGGGCTGACCGGCGGCGTATTCGGTTCCGAGTACAAAGATGTTTTTGCATTTATTCTGTTAATCATTGTGCTCATTTTTAAACCGGAAGGCTTATTCGGAAAAGCAGCCGCAGAGAAAGTGTAGGTGGAAAAAGTGGGAAAATATTGGATTGCATTTGTTGCAAACAAATCTTTATCCGGAGGGCTTTTTCTTTTATACGTTATCGTGACATCAATTGGGATTTATTTGTCGCAGAAATCAATTGTTTCGTTTTTGCTGCTGCTTGCTTCTTTGTTGATTCTATATTTTCTCCAATTCCCGGACAAAGTGAAATGGGCGGCTGCACTTGTCATTCTCGGGGTGGTTTTGCCGTTTGCCGCTAGCCATGGGCAGTCTTACCAATCCTATATGGATGTGGCGGTTATGGTAGGCATTTATGTTGCGATGGCGCTAGGGCTGAATATTGTGGTCGGGATGGCGGGGCTCCTGGATTTGGGTTTTATTGCCTTTTTTGCATTGGGCGCTTATACGTACGGGATTTTTACAACTTCCCAGGCATCGCATTTTATGCCGTTCGGGCACTATCCTTTATCGGGCGCCAGTTTTTGGATGTTTATTTTGATCGGCTGCCTTTTCGGCGCTTTATTCGGCGTGTTGCTTGGAATTCCGGTGCTGCGTGTGAAAGGGGATTACCTGGCGATGGTGACGCTCGGGTTCGGGGAAATTGTCCGGATTGTTTTCAATAATTTGGATAAGCCCATCAATATCACGAACGGGGCAATGGGCATTTCCTCTATTGCGCCGCCTGAACTTTTCGGCATCCGCTTTATCTATCCGAGCCAGTTTTATTATGTTGTGCTTGTGCTCCTTTTGATTGTGATCTATATGGTCCGCCGGCTGGAACGTTCTAAAATGGGGCGGGCATGGAAAGCGGTAAGGGAGAACGAAATTGCGGCGCAGGCGATGGGCATACCGCTTGTCAAAACGAAGCTTGCCGCATTTGCCATCGGCGCCTCTTTTTCCGGGGCGATGGGCGTAGTGTTTGCGGCAAAACAAGCATTTGTCGATCCGACCAGTTTTACGTATTTGGAGTCCACCACGATCCTCGTCATGGTGCTTTTAGGGGGGATGGGAAGCGTCCCAGGTGTCATTTTAGGGGCATCCATCATTACGATTTTAAATCTGCAGGTGCTGACGGAAGTCACAAACTGGCTCAACCAATTGAGCATGAGCGGGGTGTTGAAAATTCCGGATGCCTTGTCGCCTGCCAAAATGCAAAGGTTTATTTTCGGCCTTTTGTTGATTGTGTTCGCATTATACCGTTCAAAAGGCCTGTTGCCGGCAAAAAATATGCATTATGATCTTGAAAAGCTTGCCCGCAGGACGCACAGCATGGATGCTGTTCCGGCGGCAGGCGAAACGAATAAAGGTTAAGCGGGGGAGATATATGAATTTGCTTGAAATCAAAGGGCTGACGAAAAATTTCGGTGGCCTGGCCGCAGTCTCCAATGTTAATTTAAATGTCCCCAAAAATTCCATTACCGCTGTCATCGGTCCGAATGGTGCCGGCAAAACAACGCTTTTCAACATGGTCACAGGTGTCTATAAGCCGAGCGCAGGCGATATTTTATTAAACGGGGAACCGATTACCGGTCTTAAGCCGCACGCCGTCGCCAGAAAAGGGATTGCCCGGACATTTCAGAATATCCGCTTATTCGGCAGCCTGTCCGTGATGGAAAATGTTTTGATCGGCATGCATAGCCGTTTAAAAAGCAATTTTTTCGGAGCCGTCTTCCAGCTGCCGGGAACGCGGCGTGAAGAAGAAGCGGCGCAAATGGAGGCATTTGAACTGCTCCAGTATGTCGGGCTCGACGGCTTGCTGAATGAACCGGCCACGAATCTCCCGTACGGGGCGCAGCGGCGGCTTGAAATTGCCCGCGCCTTGGCCGTAAAACCGAAACTGCTGCTGCTCGATGAACCGGCGGCGGGCATGAATCCGAAAGAAACAAAGGAACTGACGGATTTAATCCGGAATATGTGCGGGGAAAAAGATTTGACGATTATCTTAATTGAACACGATATGAAGCTTGTGATGGAAATTTCGAACCATATTGCTGTGCTTGACCACGGAGAAAACATTGCCGAAGGGAAACCGGTTGAAATCAGAAACAATCCAAGAGTCATAGAAGCGTACCTCGGTAAAGGCGCATTGGCTTATGCATAAGGAAGGAGGGGAAGCCATGCCTTTGTTGGTACTGGAAAATGTGAAGGCAAACTACGGTGGGATTCAGGCATTAAAAGGAATCAGCATGGCGGTGACCGAAGGGGAGATCGTTACGCTGATCGGGAGCAACGGGGCCGGGAAATCCACGACATTGAAATCGATCAGCGGCCAGGTAAAAGTAAACGGCAGCATCACATACGGCGGTCAAAATATTGCCAACCTGCCGCCCCATCAAACGTCCCGATTGGGGATCGCGCATGTGCCGGAGGGCAGGAGGATTTTCCCGAAACTGACCGTAAAAGAAAATCTTTTGATCGGGGCTTTTGCAGTGAAGCAGAAAAGGACGATTGAAGAGAGAATGGAGCGTGTGTTTTCATATTTTCCGAAGTTGAAAGAAAGGCTCGACCAAAAAGGCGGGACGATGAGCGGGGGCGAACAGCAAATGCTAGCCATCGGCCGGGCCTTGATGGGTAGGCCGAAACTTCTGATGCTGGACGAACCTTCAATGGGGCTCGCGCCGATCGTTGTCGAACAAATTTTTGAGATTATTTCCGAACTCAATCAAGAAGGCATGACGATTTTGCTGGTCGAACAAAATGCGTACCAGGCGCTGCAAATAGCTGACCGCGGCTATGTCATCCAAACCGGGGAAATCGTCCTGGAAGGGGTGGGGAAAGAATTAATGGTGAATGAGCAAGTACAGGAAGCTTATCTTGCTTAAGGGGCAGTTTTAAATTTTATGATAATATCAAGGGCCCGTAGCGCTTAAAGTGAACGGGCAATTGCCGGGGTAAATTATCCGGAACAGAAATCTAAAAAAACAGGCGCACCTATAAGGGGGCGCCTGTTTGCGCATTAATACACAAGGCTGAACAAGCCGTTAATATGGGACAAGTAGCGAATATTGCTCGCTTCTTTCATTGCCGAAGCAGGGAAGCCTTTTAATTGCGTTTGGTTCTCCCCGATAAAGGCAATGGCATCTTTTCTACCGAGGCTTGCAAGCGTACCGGAGTTTACCGGCTGGAATACCCGCATTTTGCCGCCTTTTAAGTAGGCGTAAAGGTTATAGCCGATCAATTCGCCCATCTGCCACGACATTTGTGCTGTCGGCGGATAAGGGCGTGCGCCTTCAGACGGGAAGACAACTGCGCTGTCGCCGGCTACAAATACATCCGGATGAGATGTGGACTGCAAATATTCATTGACGGTCGCGCGTCCCCGGTTCACTTCAATGCCGGAATTGGCCACAACCCTGTTGCCCTGAACGCCGCCGGTCCAGACAAGCGTTTTCGTTTCGATTTTCTGGCCGTCTTTCAGTTCCACAACACCATCTTCATATTTCGTAACAGGAATGCCCGTCAGGAATTTGACGCCGCGCGCTTCGAGGCTCTTCGTTGCGCGTTCGATCAAGTTCGGCGCAAAGTTCGGTAAAATTGAAGGGGCGGCTTCTACGCAGATCAGCGAAATTTCGCTTGGGTCAATCGCATATTTTTTCGACCACACCGGCACTTTATCCGCCAGTTCGCCGACTAATTCGATCCCGGTCAGTCCGCCGCCGCCGACAACGAAGGTGGCATCCGCTTTATTTTTTGTTTTTGTATATTGTTCGAGGCAACTTTGGATATGGGCGTGGATGCGTTTTGCATTGTCAACCGATTTCAATAGGAAGCTGTTTTCTTCAAGTCCCGGAATGCCAAAGAAAGCCGTTTCACTGCCAAGCGCCACGACAAGGATGTCATAATTCAGCTTAAATCCGCTTCCTAAAGATACTTCTTTTGTGTCCGGTGAAATTTTGGTGACTTCATCGACCTGGACGTCAACATCTTTTCCTTTAAACAATTTTTTTAACGGAAGCGATACTCTTTTTTCGGAAACGCCGCCTGCGGCCAAACGGTGCAGCTCCGTAATAATTTGGTGGTCCGGCACCCGGTTGACGACGGTAATCGAAGCGTCGTCTTTCGTTAAATATTCGCGCGCTGACAATGCGGTTAACAATCCGCCGTAGCCAGCCCCTAAAACAACGATTTTTTTACTCATATGGATCCCCCGTTCTTTTCAATTCTGTTTATGTTATTGTTGTTGTTTGCTCCGTTCTTCCGTCACTTGTAGAAATGCCTGCAGAAAACGGAATAGCTTCTGGGCTTGCGGGTCTTTTAACAATCTCAACAGGCCGAAGAGGCCGATTGTATCGTTTGATTCATCCGCCCGGTCTTTCGCTTCGATTGCGGTTTGGGCGAGCCCTTTCGCTTTTTCGGCAACGGGATCCAAAAATCCTTGCACACCGCCTTTAAAATCGTTGATGAGCACTTTATCCGTCATTACGGACTGTGCAAAATCATAAACTTTGTTTAAAATCGTGACCAGCTCGGCCATTTTCGGCAGGCTTTCAACAAGCACGGTCAGGGATTCCTGGACTTCCGGTATCAATAACTGGTCCAGCAAATCTTTTTGTGCGCCCGCCGCTTCTTTGTTTGCTTCAAGTTGTTCTTCGATATTGGTTTTTTGGGTTGAAGTTTCTGCCATCTCCTATTTCTCCTTTACTGGTGGGATTCCCATTAAGGTTATGTACGTTCAAAGTGTTCCGATTGTTCCCTTATTAATCCCTCCGTCCTGTTTGTGAAATTTCTTCATGAATGCACGTTTTTTTATTCACAAAAACCGCTATGAAACCTGATACATGATTAGTATATCAAATTTTCACCATATATGAAGTAAATTTTGCTATCCTTTTAGAAAAATGTTTTCTTATGATACGAGTTCGGGATTTCGGAAAATTTTTCACTGAGAAGGGCCTTGCGGGATGCTTGCCGGTTTGTGCCCGTATCGGATAAAATGAGTTTAGAAGAAGGTGGGAAGCGTGAAAGATATTTCGTCAAAAATCCGGATGCTGAAAGTAAAAGAAATTTTGGAAAATGAAACCGATGAAGCGCACGAGTTTTCCCTTGACGAGATTTTGAAGCGGCTCAATGAAGCTTTCGGCGGGGACTTTTGGCAGGATAAAAAAGCGGTAAAACGGGATATTGAAGACCTAGCCCAAACCGGCTTCGATGTGATCGAAAATACAGGCAAGTACGGAAAAAAATACTACAGCCACCAGGTGCGGCGTTTTGAGCTGTTTGAGCTCCGGATGCTGATCGATGCGGTGTTATCCGCCAAATTTATAACAAAGGAAGAGTCGGAAAACCTCATTAAAAAAATTAAAACATTAACGAGCGTCCACCATGCGAAAAAACTGCCGAGCCAGGTATTTTTTGATCAGGCGGTCAAAGGCAACTACCAGCAGATCAAAATCGACATCGACCGGATCCATGAAGCGGTAACAAAATCGAAAAGAATTTATTTCCAATACGGGAAATACAACGTACATAAACAGTTTGAACTGCACCGGGACGGTGAATTTTACCCGGTTGAACCGTACGGGCTCATTTGGAGCAATGAATTTTATTACTGCATTGGCAGGTTTGAAGACGAACCGTTTTTCCGACATTACAGGGTTGACCGGATGCGCAATGTTTCGGTTTCGGATGAATCGTTTAAGCGCATGGATGTGAATTTATCCGAATACATTTATAAAACATTCCATATGTACGGCGGCGAGGACAATTGGATCCATATCCGCTTCGATAATGAATTGATCAATGTGATCATCGACCGGTTTGGCCTCGGTGTGGAAATTGAGCCGGTTTCAGACACGCATTTTGATTTGAAAACAAAAGCTTCCATCAGTGATGGGCTGATTCGCTGGATTTTGACGTGGGGGAGCATGGCGAAAGTGATCGCCCCCCTGCATCTTGCCGAAAAAATTAAGGAAGAAAGCAGGAAAATGGCAGCACTGTATGAACATGAAACTTAAAATTTCTTGCTTTTTATCCTGATCCATTGTAAGATAATTTAAAATACTGAACGTGAACGAAGGATTAGTAGGCGGATAACCTCTGCAATAGAGAGCAGGGTTCATAGGCTGAAAGGCGCTGCAGCAGGCGGCCCGCCGAACCTGCCTTCCGGGTCCCGGCAAAACCGGGCGCAATGTATTTGCGTTATCAAAGAAGAGCGGGGTGGCGTATGCTGCCCAAAAAAGGTGGTACCGCGAAAGGCTTTTTCGTCCTTTTAACAAGGGGCGGAAGGGCTTTTTTTATTGTTGTGAAGGAGAGAATGCTACAGATGGAAAAGAAGAGAGTCGTTGTAAAGATCGGCAGCAGTTCTTTAACGAATGCAGCCGGGGAAATTGACGAATCGAAGTTTGCCGACCATATTCATGCCCTCGCCGCCCTCAGGAAAGCCGGGCATGAAACCATCGTCGTGTCTTCCGGGGCTGTCGCCTGCGGGTTCAAGCTTTTAGGCTATCCGTCGCGTCCTGTTACCCTGAAAGGAAAACAGGCTGCCGCGGCAATCGGCCAAAGTGTGCTGATCCAGCGTTACAGGGAAGCGTTGGGGGAACACGGCATTACGCCGGCGCAAATTCTTTTGACACGCCAAGATTTTTCTAAAAAAGACCGTTACCATAATGCGTATTCGACGTTGACGGAGCTTTTGCACCGCGGCGTGATGCCGATCGTCAATGAAAATGATTCGGTATCTGTTACGGAGCTGACTTTCGGCGATAACGATATGCTGTCGGCGCTTGTCAGCGGGCTCATCCATGCCGAGCAGCTCGTCATCCTGACCGATATCAACGGCTTATACAGCGCCAACCCAAAAAACGATCCAAATGCTAGGCGATTTGATACGATTGAAAAAATTACCCCCGATATGATGCGGATGGCGGGGGGCGCCGGTACGAAAGTGGGGACCGGCGGCATGCTTTCAAAATTAAAAGCCGCCAATACCGCCCTTTCTCTCGGCGTCCGTGTTTTTATCGGCACGGGAAAAGGTGAAAACAAACTGCTTCGGATTCTAGAGGGGAAAGGGGACGGCACTTATATTGGCGGCGCCCGCCCGGCGGTGACCAGCCAGAAGCAATGGATCGCACTTTTTTCGGAAACGGCGGGGAAAATTTATATCGATCCGGGAGCGGAACAAGCGTTATTAAAAAATGGCAGCAGCCTGCTGGCAGCCGGGATCCAAAAAGTAACCGGCCTATTCCAAAAAGGCGATGTGGTTGAAGTGTACGGTTCAAACGGCCTGCTTGGAAAAGGGGAAGTACTGTACGGGGCGGAAGAACTTGAAGATTTACTAGAAAAACAAATGGGCCGTGCCACGGGCGAAGTGATTCACCGGGACAAATGGGTACCACTAACAAGAAAGGGGTTGGGATAAATGAGCGAAGCAATCGAAAAAGGGCAAAAAGCTAGAGAAATCAGCATTGCGCTTTCCGCAAAAACAACAGAAGAGAAAAACCGTGCACTTTTATCTATCGCATGGGCGCTTCTCGAAGACCAGGGTGAAATCATTGCCGAAAACAAAAAAGATTTAGAACGCGGGGATCGTGCCGGGCTTCCGGAAAATATTCTCGACCGGATGATGCTCAATGAAAAGCGAATCAAAGACATGTCGGAAGCGATCCGGTTACTCGCCGGCTTGAATGATCCGATCGGGGAAACGGTTGAAGAAATTGAAAAAGAAAACGGCTTAAAAATCGTAAAAAAGAAAGTGCCGCTCGGCGTCATCGGCATGATTTACGAAGCCCGGCCAAACGTGACGGCGGATGCCGCCACCCTGGCCATCAAAACGGGTAATGCCGTGATTTTAAGGGGCAGCTCATCTTCCATCTGTTCCAATCAAGCGCTCGTCCGCACCATTCACCGGGCTTTGGCAGAATCCGGTTTTCCGGAAGAAGCCGTGCAGCTCATAGAAGATACGAGCAGGGAAGCGGCAAAAGATTTATTCCATCTCCACGATTATTTGGATGTGCTCATCCCGAGGGGCGGCAAAAACCTGATTGACACGGTTGTCCGCGAGTCATCCGTACCTGTCATTGAAACCGGCGCCGGCAACTGCCACCTTTATATAGATGAAACGGCACAGCCGGAAATGGCCATCCGTATTGCAGTCAATGCAAAAATACAGCGCCCATCCGTCTGCAATGCGATTGAAACGATTCTCGTCCATGAAAATTGGTTCGCTCAAAATGGCAAAGCGCTGTTATCGGCATTGGCTGAGCACGGTGTTGAAATTTACGGTGATGGAAAAGTTACCGAAACCTGGCCCGATGCAAAAAAAGCAACGGAAGAAGACTGGTACTGTGAGTATCTGGCTTTAAAAATAAGCATGAAAACAGTGAAAAATACAGATGAAGCGGTCCAGCATATCAACCGGTACGGAACAAAACATTCAGAGGCGATTGTGACAGAAGACAAGGAGCAGGCGGCCCGTTTCATGGCGATGGTCGATGCTGCGTGCGTCTACCATAATGCTTCCACCCGTTTTACGGATGGATTTGAATTCGGGTACGGGGCGGAGATCGGCATCAGCACGCAAAAACTGCATGCGCGCGGGCCGATGGGGCTGGATGCCTTAACCTCCACAAAATATTGGATTTACGGCAGCGGGCAGATCCGGGAATAAAATCAAGGGGTTGTCCCAAACCTTAAAATAACTTAGATAAAACAATGATCGCTAATTTCTGAGACTTCTGCGGGAAAACCGAGCAAGAATGATTCCTCATGCTGAGGTATCGCACAAGGAGATTCGCGACGCGTGCGGAAAGCGGGTAAATTTCGCAATCATCAAAACGTCTTGATCATACAGCTTTGTAGCTTTGTTATTAAAGGGGTGCCCCTTGTCCGGTTACCGGTTTTGGGACAGCCCCTTTAATTTACCTGTATTAAAATAGCATGATGCCTGCCAGCCCGCCAAGGATGCCGATCACAACGCATGACGCAGCGACAAAGAAAAGCGTTTGTTTTGAAAAGGATTTGCCTACCATGATCAATGAAGGGAGGCTGATGGCCGGAAGCGTCACAAGCAGTGCAGCGGCCGGACCTGCGCCGAGCCCGAAAGACATCATCGTCTGCACAATCGGGATTTCAGCGGCAGTCGGGATGACAAACAGCATGCCTGAAATTGCAAATAATACCACACCGAGCATGCTGTTGGCATCTCCTTGGTTGATTTGTGGAAATAGCCAGAACCTGGCCGCGCTTAAGATAACGACCGACAACAAATAGGTCGGTACGAGATAAAGGAGCATCTGGCCGGCAGCTTTCCCCCATCTCGTTAATAAGGAACCTTCGTTTTGGTCTCCAACGGCAGCCAGTTTACTGATATCTACCGATTGCTCGCTTTTGGCAATCCTACCCGCCAAATAACTGACCCCGAATGTCAGTACAAGGCCGGCGAGGATGCGCAGCACGGTAAATTTCCATGGCAAAACAAACGCCATGAAAATGAGCGTGGCCGGATTTAGCATTGGATTTCCGATCCAAAAAGCCAATGCCGCCCCCGTCGATACTTGTTTTTTGCGCAGGCCCACAGCAAGCGGGGCGGCGCAGCACGTGCACATCATGCCGGGAATGGCGCTTGCGCCGGCAATCACTGTGCTTCCGAACGATGTTTTGCCGAGCACTTTAACAAGCCATTCGGTCGGCAGAAGCACTTGCATGAGCGAACCGAGCAAAATGCCGAGTACAGCCGCTTTCCAGATCGCTTGGAAGTAATGGATCACATATTGGAATGTCCCGTTCCAAGAAAATTGGGCAGATTTGCCCGGATCCCCGAGGATTGATGTGCCAATAGAATGTGTATGAGCGGCAAGCAAAGATTTTTGGTAGTATGGCCACCATTTCACATATAAAAGCCCTATAGCGGCAATCACGATAAACAAAACGGCGAGCCAAACCGCATTTTTGCCGGACTGCCGTTCAGGCTGCATAGAATTGTCTGCAACAGCCACATCATCATCTCCATTTCCATATAAAGTAAGACATATAAAGTAAGAATTGATACTAAATCTACATTATAACATAACAACTTGAAAAAATATATGGCGGGTTTTTTACATCCCGTTTCCTGCTGCTGAAAGGAAAACAGCATCACCCGACATGCCGCCACAGGGATTCCTCATGTCTCTTTCCACAGAGCCCCGGGGATTTCACATTAACCTTGCTTACAGGGCAGGGGATTTAACCCACCGGTTTTGCCTGGAAAATGCATTTTATAGCGAAGTGGTCTATAATGGTACAAGGATTAGAGTTTCATGCAGAAAGGTTAGGTTGATGCAAAGTGGCACAATCGGAAAAAATAAAATTGACTTCGTTAACGACAAAAGGCGGGTGCGGCTGCAAAATCGGCCCGGCGGATTTGCAGCAGGTGATGCGGATGCTGCCGCCGGCAACACCGGATCCGAATTTGCTCGTCGGCCTTGACACAAGCGATGATGCGGGCGTTTATAAGCTGGCGGATGACTTGGCGATCGTGCAGACAGTCGACTTTTTCACGCCGATTGTTGATGACCCATATGCGTTCGGACAGGTGGCGGCGGCCAATGCGATCAGCGATATTTATGCGATGGGTGGAACACCATTAACCGCGCTTAATATTGTCGCATTTCCTATCCACACGTTGGATAGGCAAATTCTTGCCGATATTTTAAAAGGTGCCGGCGATAAATGCAAAGAAGCCGGCGTTACGCTCGTCGGTGGGCACTCGATCGATGACAAAGAACCGAAATTCGGGATGGCTGTGACAGGGAAGATCGACCCGGCAAATATCCGCACAAATGCCGGCGCAAAGCCGGGGGATAAGCTGATTTTAACAAAACCGATTGGCGTCGGGATCCTCACCACTTCTATTAAACGCGATTTATTAACGGAAGCAGAAATTGAACGCGTGACAAATGTGATGGCCACATTAAACAAAAAAGCGGCTGAAATTTCATGCAGATTTACTGTCCATGCCGGCACGGACGTAACCGGCTTCGGCCTTTTGGGACATGCAACCGAAATGGCGCAGGGGAGCAAAACAGGCCTCCGCATTTTTAAAGATCAGGTGCCGGTGCTGCCGCGTGTGCGTGAACTGGCGGAACAAGGGGTTGTGCCGGGTGGTACGAAAAATAACTTTGCTCATATTGAAAGTGTCGTCGAATTCCCGGAACACATGGACCAGATCGATAAATGGATTTTAAGCGACGCGGTCACATCAGGAGGCCTGCTGCTTTCGGTTGCAGGCTGCGAAGCGGAACAGCTGGTCGAAGAACTCGTAAAATCAGGCGTAGAAGCAAGCCTGATCGGCGAAGTAGTTGCTGAACATCCCGGCCGTATTCAAGTAATATAAAACAAGAGAAGCAGAAAGGCGGGAAATATTTGTTCCAGGATATTACAATCGACGAAGCCAGAAAATTAATGGAGAAAAAGCAACTGACATGGGTCGATGTCCGCTCCCCGTCCGAGTACCGCAATGCGACTATTCCGGGGAGCCTGAACATTCCTGTTTTTGATGATGAGGAACGGGCGGAAGTGGGGACGATTTATACACAGGTGGACACCCACGCCGCAAAAGAGCGCGGGCTTGAAATTTTTTCAAAAAAATTGCCGAATTTTATCCGTGCCTTCAGCAAAATTGGCGGGGAAAAAGCGGTATTCTGCTGGCGCGGCGGCATGCGGAGTAAAACGGCGGCAACCGTGCTGGATCTGATGGGGATCCATGCATACCGGCTTCAGGGAGGTTACCGGGCTTACCGCAAATGGGTAACCGGTCAGATTGAACATATGGATTTTCAACCGGAAACGTATGTTTTGGGCGGCTATACGGGCACCGGAAAAACGTATATGCTCCGGAAATTGGAGGAGGAAGGCTACCCTGTCCTCGATTTGGAAGGAATGGCCAACCACCGCGGCAGCATTTTCGGGGATATCGGCCTGAAACCCCACAACCAAAAAACATTTGACGCATTGCTAGTTGAAAGGATTTTGCAATTGGGCCGCCCGCCTTATGTCCTGATGGAAGCCGAAAGCAAAAGAATCGGGAAAATTGTGCTGCCTGAATTTTTGCTCGAAAACAAGGAGCGTGGCGTTAATATTATCATTGAACTGCCGGTTGCGGAACGCGTCCGCAATATTTTGGATGACTACCGGCCTTGGGAAAAACAGGAGGAATGCCTGGCCGCATTCGCGCGGATTAAAGAGCGCATCCACACCCCGGTTGCGAAGCAAATCGAAGAAGATTTGCGCCGTGGACGGTACAATGAAGCCGTAAAGCTCCTGCTGGAATATTATTACGATCCGAGATACGACCATTCCCTCGACATCTCGGGGAAAGACAGGGTCAAAACGATCCGTGCCGAACATACTGATGAAGCGCTCAAGCAGCTGAAAGAAATGTTGAAAGAAGCCGGCTTTTTATTGCGGTAAGCAATAAAGGCCGGATATTTACATATGTCTTGACAGGTGGTATATTACAAGTGTACGAGACACCATCAAAAGGGGAGTACAATATTGGCACAAATTTCCAAGAAAAAATTACTGGCGCTCACCGGGACAAGCTGGCTGTTTGACGCGCTTGATATCGGCATATTGTCGTTTATTATCACTGCGCTTGCAAAAGACTGGCATTTGAATGCAGAGAGAATGGGTTGGATCGGAAGTGTGAATTCGATCGGCATGGCTGCCGGCGCTTTTTTATTCGGCGTTTTGGCGGACAGGTTCGGGCGCAAAAAAATTTTTATCATTACACTTTTGTTTTTCACCGTTGGAAGCGGCCTTTCCGCGTTTGCGCAGACGCTTACTGTGTTTTTGGTTTTCCGGCTTGTGATCGGAATGGGCCTCGGCGGGGAGCTTCCGGTTGCGTCCACGCTTGTAAATGAAAGTGTGGATCCGGAAGAACGGGGCAGGATGGTTGTGCTGCTCGAAAGCTTTTGGGCTGCCGGCTGGCTCGCTGCCGCGGTGATATCCTATTTCGTCATTCCGCACTTCGGCTGGAGGGCGGCGCTTGTGATCACTGCCATCCCGGCATTGTATGCCCTTTACCTGCGGAGGGACCTTCCGGATTCGCCTGAGTTCCGTAAAGCCGGGCATCCAGTACAGGCATCCGTTTGGCAAAACGTTGCCAAAGTATGGTCGAAAGAATATGCGGCACGCACTTTCATGCTTTGGATCCTTTGGTTTGCCGTTGTATTCTCCTACTACGGCATGTTCCTCTGGCTTCCGAGTGTGATGGTGATGAAAGGCTTTTCGCTGATCCAAAGTTTCGGGTATGTGCTGATAATGACGCTTGCGCAGTTGCCGGGTTACTTTACGGCGGCATGGCTGATTGAAAAAACGGGGCGGAAATTCGTGCTTACCGCCTTTTTAATCGGAACGGCCGTCAGTGCCTACATGTTCGGGCAGGTCGATTCTGCGGCGATGCTTATTGTATCCGGCATGCTGCTGTCGTTTTTCGATCTCGGGGCGTGGGGCGCACTGTACGCGTATTCGCCGGAACAATATCCGGCAGCGATCCGTGCGACAGGAACCGGGATGGCGGCGGCTTTCGGAAGGATCGGCGGGATTCTCGGGCCGCTTTTGGCCGGCTCCCTCGTCGCCCGTGGCATTTCGATAACAGGCATTTTTACGATTTTCTGCCTGTCGATTGCTGTCGGAATTGCTTTCTTGGTCATACTCGGCAAAGAAACGAAACCTACACAATTGGCCGGCCGGCTGCAGCCTTAAAAAAGGGGTGCCACGAGCGTCAGTCATTGACGTCGGGACACCTTTTTTAAAAAAATCAGATGGTACATACATTGTTTTCAAAAGCCTAATTCCGCTTCATTCTATGCATTTATGCGCCGCCGCGTTCGGGAAACCAACTCATGGCAACATAGCAAAGGCGAACCAAAGTTTCAAAAATTGTTTAATAAAAGTAGGAAACGATTTCTTTCAAAGTTTTATTTTGGGTTGCTTTTAGTTCCACCATACATATCATCTGCAGCCGCAGGTGAGAAGGGAAGTGCACCATATGGGCAAAAGATTGCTTGCCGTAAGCGATATCCACGGCTGTTTCGATGAATTTGAAGCATTGCTTGAACTTTCAAACTATGATCCATCCAAAGACCGGCTGATTTTGCTGGGGGATTATGTGGACCGCGGCCCAAAAAGCAAAGAAGTGTTGTACAAAATCAAATCCCTTGTGGAAAAAGAACATGCGGTTGCATTAAAGGGAAACCACGACCAGATGTTTTGCGACTGGCTCAATGACTCGGAACTTTATCACGACATTTATATGCAAAACGGCGGAAAAGAAACGATCCGGTCTTTCCTTTCGGGGGAAGAAATGGAACCGGAAGCGGCACCTGAACGTTTGGCCGCCAACATACTTGCAAACCATGCTGAAATGATTGGTTTTTTGCAGGGGCTCCCGTATTACCATGAGGAAGAAGAATATATTTTTGTCCATGCCGGCATCAATCCGCTCCTTGACGACTGGAAAGAAACGGGCGCCCGGGATTTTCTTTGGATCAGGGAAGGATTTCTGGACCAAAAGCTTTCCATTCCGCAAACAGTCATCCACGGCCATACTCCTGCTGTTTTGCTGCACGGGTCATCGGATGTATACTTCGGTGACCATAAAATCTGCGTTGACGGCGCCTGTGCTTACGGCTACCAGTTGAATATGCTGGAAATAAATAATGAGGCTTTTCATGTATATCATGTCGGAAAAAACAGCGGGGCCTAAATGTGTAAAAGAATAAGCGCAAAATCCCACTGCTTTTTCTTATATTATCCCATTTTTTCGTTTCTAATCAAAAAGACTATACGCCCGTATACCTCCCGACATATTGTAAACTATCTATTTCATTACTGAAGTTGAAAAGATGGAACAGGCGGGATTACAGGCCGGTTTAGTTTGGCGCGGCAGTGCAGATGAAACGTGTTTTGGCAGATGCAGCGCTGCGCAAAAGGATCACGCAAAAAGGGCAGGAAACGATCCGTACCGTCTATTCGCCGCGAGCCATCGGCGACAAAATGAGAAACCGCCTTCAGGCACTCGGGTTGTTGTAAAAAAACAATTTAATTAAACAATCCCGAACGGCGGCGGTGAAGGGCTCATGCCAAAATGTTTCACTTTTGCTTTTTCATTTCTTCATATTTATGGAACCATTCCGGAAAAACTTTTGCAAACGAAACGGGGCGGAATGTATCTTTTTTGACGATGATATGGGTCGTGGTGCCTTCCGCGCAAATTTCGTTCTGTCCGTTTACAATTTTAAACCCGTAAACGGTCCGTGACCGCCCGTTTTCTTCCACCCACGTTAAAACGGATACTTGATCACCAAACCGGATTGATTTTTTATATGTAATGTCAAGATGGTAAACGGGCGCGTAATATCCTGCCTTTTCCATATCGAGATAATCGTAGCCGGCGTCTTCCACAAATTGCGAGCGCCCGAGTTCAAGCCATTTGATATAGTTGCCGTGGTAAATCACGCCCATCATATCGGTATCGGCGTAGGAGAGCTGGATATCTGTCTTGGCAATATGCATGTTCCATCACCCTTTTGTAAAATCTCAACTATACATTATAACCGATTTTTCCTGCGTTGGGGAAAAAAATAACCTGCGGATGTTTAACCCGCAGGAAAAATGTCCATCAGCAGTCACAGTCTCTGCCCGCCATGCCTGGGTAATAGCCTTGCATTGGTTGCATCATGCTAGGGCCCATTCCCATGCCTGAATATCCCGGAGTAAAGCCCGCCATCGTTCCTGGTGTGCCGTAGCCGCCCATTTGCCCCGGATACATCGGCATGCCCATATGGTGCCCGTATCCCGGCATACCGTAGAAACTTGGGGACATAGAGGTGCCCATGTATTGCCCTGGGTACATTTGCCCGGACGAAGGATATTGCTGCACCATTCCGCCTGTAGTGCCAATCGTTCCGCTTCCCATCGGCCCCATCATTCCTGTCTGGCCCATTGTGCCGTGGTGCATCATATCCATATCATCATCGTAATAGGGCTGGCCTCCGCCTGCATAGCTTCCAAAATGCCCCAGACCTGATGTTTGAGGATAATTTCCATATGTGTGTTCCATATAACCCACT